>JASFTL010000293.1:0-5594 GCA_050053555.1 Desulfobacterales bacterium | reverse complement strand
GTGATTTAATTTATCATTTCCTCTTAAAAGAAAAGGCCAGCGCGCTTGAAACCCAGCTTTCACC
Source organism: Desulfobacterales bacterium (assembly GCA_050053555.1). GTDB lineage: Bacteria > Desulfobacterota > Desulfobacteria > Desulfobacterales > JAHEIW01 > JAHEIW01. The sequence goes on along the minus strand of JASFTL010000293.1, from coordinate 5,530 downwards.
TGAATAAAAGCATCGACGAATCGGTTTCCATTCGAGCAAAAGATGGCGTTTTACAGAGAATTGACGATTTCGTCAGGAATATCCGCGTTTGTATAAACCTTCTGCACATCGTCGCAGTCTTCTAAAGCCTCCATCAGCTTGACCATTTGCTCGGCTTCTTTGCCTTTCAAAAAAGTGGTTGATTGGGGCAGCATGGTCACTTCGGCAACGATATAGGGAATGGATGCGCTGTCAATCGCTGCTTTGACGGCTTCGAAATCTTCGGGAGCCGTGATGACTTCAAAATTACCGTTGTCCTCTCGAATATCCTCGGCCCCGGCATCCAGCGTCGCTTCCATCAGAGATTCTTCATCCACGGCTTTATTTTCAACAGCAATGTAACCCTTTTTATCGAACATCCAGGCCACACATCCGTTTTCACCCATACTACCGCCGCTTTTGCTGAAAATATGGCGAATATCGGCTACCGTTCGATTTTTGTTGTCCGAAAGGGACTCGATTAAGATTGCCGCCCCCCCGGGGCCATAGCCTTCATAGATGCTTTCCTCATAATTCACACCCTCAAGCTCGCCGGTGCCCTTTTTGATAGCGCGTTCGATATTATCTTTGGGCATGTTTTCACTTTTGGCGGCCAGGATCGCCGTTCTAAGCCTCGGGTTGGCATCTGCATCCCCGCCGCCCATACGGGCGGCAACGGTGATTTCTTTAATCAGTTTGGTGAAAATCTTGCCCCGTTTGGCATCGGTAGCGGCTTTTTTATGTTTTATACTCGACCATTTGCTATGACCGGACATAGTTCCTCCTGTTTAAATCCCTCTAAAATTCTTTAAGGTGACCTAAATAATTTTAAAATTCGAAACTCGAAATCCGAATTCCGAAACAATATTGAAATTTAAATGATCCAATGTTCGAAACGCCCACCGGTTCTTTTTGCTGCATATGGTTTTGAAACCGCATCGCACTGTTTTGAATTTTGGTCATTAGAGATTCGAGTTTGTTTAGAATTTCGGGATTCGATATTCGGATTTAATCTATTTGTATCATCCCCTGAACCCCGTACCAATTATGAAGATTTCCTTGCTAGCCTTGCGGCTGCTCCGGGGTTTGAAGGTTTTATGATTTTTAAAGCCACGCTTGACCGACTCTGAAAAATTCTTAAATTCTGCGCCCTGAAATATTTTGCAAATAAACGATCCGCCGGGTCTCAGCACCATCTGGGCGATATTCAGGGCAGCATGGCATAGCTGAAACGAGCGTTCGGCATCGATCATTTTATTGCCGGTCGTGGCCGGCGCCATGTCGCTTAAGACCACATTAAAACACTTTGCTAAATCTTTATTTTCAATCCATGCCCGATCAATCGTCAGGATATCAGCCTTAAGCGTCTCTGCCTGGGATGGAATCTTTATCGTAACCGGCTTGACATCGATCCCGAGCACTTTTCCGTGCTTGCCGGTCAGTTCGGCGGCATAAAGCAGCCAGGAACCGGGTGAACATCCGAGGTCCAAAACCTGGTCGCCCTTGCTGATTAAATGAAATTTTTTTTGGGCTTCTTTTAACTTATAAACGGACCTGGCCGGATAACGCTCTTTTTTGGCCAGTTCTGAATAATGATCCGCCCACCGCTTTTTTGAACGCGAACGCCTCATAGATGAATTTTGCACGAGTTGGAGGTTTCCATAGTCAAGGAGGCGGACCTTAATATTAAAAAATAAGATCCGTCATCCGAATATACGGGGCACTTCAGGGCGGGCCTCGACTGAGCTCTGCCGAAGTCAAGCGATAGTGAACTATGCTTCGCCCTTAATAACGCAGCATATGGGAGCCTCCGGCTCGCCCTCTGGGTGAAAAGAGATGAGAATTAAAAAAGCGTATCCACCGCTTCAGCTACGTTTCTTATACCCGATACGTCAATACCGTCAATGTCGGAAATGCGTTTTAAGTTGCTGTCCGGCAACAGACAGCGTTTAAATCCCATTTTTTGGGCTTCGGCGACCCGGGAATCAACCTGGCCGATCGCCCTGACTTCGCCGGTGAGGCCGACCTCTCCAATCACCACCGTGCCGTCGGAAATGGGCTTGTCTAAAAAGCTTGAAGCAATTGCGGAAACAATCGCCATATCGACGGCCGGTTCGATTACCTTAACCCCGCCGGCCACATTCATAAAAATATCATACCCCATCAGGTGCATCCCGAGTTGTTTCTCCATAACCGCTGCCAACAGAGCGACCCGGTTGGGATCCAAACCCAGAATGGTCCGTCGGGGAGTGCCGAAGCTGGTGCTGCTGGCCAGGGCCTGAAGTTCAACCAGAATCGGACGTGTGCCTTCCATGCTGGCGGCAACCGCGGAGCCGGATGCATTCGCGGGCCGTTCGGACAAAAAGACCGCTGACGGATTGGCCACCTCATCCAGGCCTTGATCTTTCATTTCAAAAACCCCGATTTCGTTGGTGGAGCCAAACCGGTTCTTCACCGCCCGCAAAATTCGAAAGATGTGGTTGCGATCGCCTTCAAAATACAAAACCGTATCGACCATATGCTCTAAAAGTTTGGGTCCTGCAATAGCGCCGTCTTTGGTGACATGACCCACCAGCAAGGTCGGTATACCGGTCTGTTTCGCCATCAGCATCAGCCGAACCGTGGATTCTCTTACCTGGCTGACACTGCCGGGGGCCGAGGTCAGTTCGGCATTGTACATGGTTTGAATCGAATCAATGACCAGGGCTCGCGGCTGCACGGATTGGATCATCGCCAGTATGGATTCAATTTCGACTTCGGAGACCACCAATAATTCTGAAGAAATGGTATCCAGCCGTTGGCTGCGCAATCGAATCTGGCGGTTGGATTCCTCACCGGATATGTACAGAACTTTATGGCCTTGATTCGCAAGTCCATAGAGGGCCTGCAGCATCAATGTTGATTTGCCGATGCCCGGATCGCCGCCGATCAACACCAGCGTTCCGGGCACCAGGCCGCCGCCGAGTACCCTGTCAAATTCCTGAATATCGGTTAAAAGGCGATTTTCTATTTCCAGCTCAATCGAATCGATCGCTACCGGTGCCGAAGACTGCTTTGCCCGTTTCAGATTGGCATCTCTGAAAAACCCTGCCGTCGATCTCTCCTCTACAATGGAATCCCAGGTACCGCAGTCCGGACATTTGCCCATCCATTTGGGAGTCTGGTAGCCGCATGTTTGACAGCAATAAATAATTTTGGCGCTTTTTTTCACGATAGAAATAAACCGGTAAATGTGTTATATTTAATGAAAAACTGGAAGTGGTTTCAAAACCTCAGATCAGGTCAAAGGGCAAGGCGTCCCGTGCATTGCAAGCGGAGCGTACACGCAGTACGTGAGCATTGCAATGCGCGGGACAACACAGCCATTGGGCCTCAGATGGGGTTTTGTAACCACTTCTAAATAACATGGGATATCAAAGCAATCAAGCGGGTTCTATCTATACAGAAAGGCTTAAAGCATTACGCATACATACACTGCGAATAATAAGTCTTACCGATATCTATGGTTTTAATGTCGACGTTCACACACAAGATACGCCGTTAATTTTGACGCTGTGTATAACTGAGTGAACACGAATATTAGAGATCTGAAATCCGCGCTGGAATTTTTAAGATGCAACAGATCACGAAATCAGGCACGAAGTGGATCATTTTCGCCGTCGGCCTGCTGGTTGTCGGAATTCTCTTTTTAGCCGAATCACGGGCCACTGTAACACCCAATCATCATCCATTTTCATCCGTACAAAAACGGCTGATTATCGACGGCTTTGATTCTGCAAAAATAAACAAACTGTACAATCGGCCACAGGTGTTTTTCGAAGCCGATGGCGCCACATTACTTTTTACTTATAAAGAAGCCCGGGTGAATTACAGTCAATTTGCCAATAAATGGTCCATCCGCAAAGCCAAACAATACCTAAAAAAATATGCGGCCGATCTTAAACGCACGGAGAAATTATACGGCGTCGATAAAAATATCATCACCGCTATTTTGCTGGTTGAAACCGGTCTGGGCGCCTCGGTGGGAACACGATCGACTTTAAACACGCTTTCCACCCTGGCCTCTTTGATGGATCCAGCGGTGCGCAAAATGTTCTGGGATTTGATTCCGAATTCAAAGAAAATTTCGAGAAAAAAATTTGAAAAAAGGGCGAACACTCGATCAAAGTGGGCATATGAAGAACTGAAGGCGTTTTTAAAATATACCAGCCGCGAAGGATTTGATCCGGCATCGATTCCCGGCTCGTTTGCCGGTGCAGTCGGCGTTGCCCAATTTATGCCGACCAATATACTGGCATACGGCAAAGACGGCAACAACGACGGAGTGGTGGATATGCTCAATCACGCCGACTCCATGGCCAGTATTGCCAATTTTCTCAAAAGCCATGGATGGCGTCCCGGACAAAGCCGTAAAAAGGCCGAAAAAATAATCTATCATTACAACCACAGCAACTATTATGTAAACACCATTTTAAAGATCTCCAGGCGCTTGAAAAGTTAGCTATGACACTTAAGATGATCGGCATTTTTCTGGCTCTGTGCATTCCGTTTTTCATCGCCACTGTATGGGCCATCGTCGATGTAGCCCAAAAAGATTTTGGAACTGCCGGCAAAAAAGCGCTGTGGTGGGTCATCGCATCGGTACCCTTTATCGGGTTTTTGATCTACTTGATATTCGGATTCCGCAAGGGCAAAAAAATCAGCTAACAACGGACAACGGGCAACGGGCAACTAACAATTTGATTATCCTCTGAATTATAAATTGACATTTATCGGGATTCTTATATATTTAGGCCACCATGAAATTTGCTAAAGGTCCCATCGTCTAGTGGTTAGGACGCCGGCCTCTCACGCCGGTAACGGGGGTTCGAATCCCCCTGGGATCACCATGCTTCGCTTTCAGCTTCGCATGGCAGGCCAGCAAAAAAAAGAGCCGCGCACTTTTCCGGCTCTTTTTTAGTGGTTAGGACGTCCCGCATCACATGCGGGATAAGACCTGTCGTTTTCCGGCCTGAATGGTCCTTCTGGAGCGCTGAGTTGTCGTTTTTCGGCCTGAGCTGTCAAGGCCTTTTTATCTTCTACCAAAGCTGCAAGGCAGACTGTCTGGAATTTCGACCAAAAAACCGCAGGTTCTCACATTGCTTAAAACGCCCATTTTAGCCTAAAAATGGCGTCGCTAAGCCTAAAAAAAGGCTCTATTTATAGCTTTTCTTTAATATAATCGAGTAGATACTGCGGCCCGACCCTCCAACTCCTCCAACTCCTGAGTCCGGAATGGATGGCCGGCTTCGCCCGGAATCGGCGGCCGGAACCGAGCGGAATATGCAATTAGTTCTTAAAAGATCTAAGAATGTTCTAACTGCCATACTAATAGGCAATTCCCATACTTCACGGTTCTTTCTCAGAATTTTTGATATATCACCGAATGAGAAAACATTGCCATATTTTCATTAAATTTCCTCTATTAAAATTTTTATTATTGACTTTGATGTTGCCAATTAGTAAAGTGTTG
>JASFTL010000292.1:0-5598 GCA_050053555.1 Desulfobacterales bacterium | reverse complement strand
GAGATGTGGGCTTGACCACCTGCCTGGGACATCCCCAGGGCGCATTTAAATTATACGATTTTGCAAGCACGCCCACTATTTTAAGGGTCGCCCTGGAGATGTACAAGGCTTCTCACGATCCGCGCTTCTATCCACCGTTGATGCTCATGCGAATGCTAAAAAACGGCGAATACGGTGCCGGCAGCGGCAAAGGTTTTTATGACTGGAGCGATCCCCGCAATCCCAAACCCCGCAGGCTAGCCGAATATATCAGCGCCACCGCTGAAGACATGACCGCAAAGGTGAAATAAAAAAGGCGCGCAGAGGGGGCCAAGACCGCAACTTCGCATAAAATTATTCGCGCACGACCTTTCTACCAGAAAATATTTTATACACTCATGATATTTTTTGAATATGTTCTGAATTGATTTCAAAGGCCCAGATTTTGCCTGTGGGCGAGACGCGAGGCGGAGAAGGAGCGGAGCGTACACGTTAGTAGGTGAGCACCTTGCGACGATGCGCAACACAGTCATCGTCTAAAATACGGGCTTTTTAGAAGGAAGGGTGTTGGGTACGGGCGATAATCTCCTCCTGATGATCCGCATCTAAATCTACAAAATAATCACTGTATCCCGCCACCCGTACTAAGAGATCTCGGTATTCATCCGGATTTTGCTGGGCCTGGCGCAGGGTTTCAGAATCGACAATGTTAAACTGGATATGATGCCCATTTAGATTAAAATAGGTCCGGATCAGATGGCCTAGTTTTTCGATACCGGCCTCATCTTTCAGAACGCCGGGTAAAAACCGCTGATTGAGCAGCGTTCCGCCGGATTTAACCTGATCCATCTTCGCCAAAGACTTAATCACCGCCGTCGGGCCGTTACGGTCTGCGCCGTGAGAGGGTGATGTGCCATCTGAAATCGGCACCCCGGCCAACCGTCCGTTGGCCGATGCCCCCAGCATTTTTCCGAAATAAACGTGACAGGTGGTTGACAGCATATTCAAATGATAGGATGTGCCTTTGGTATTGGGCTTGCCGTCAATGGCGGCAAGTAGATCGGCATACACCCGTTGCATCATCGTGTCGGCATCGTCGTCGTCATTGCCGTAAAACGGTGTCTTGTTCAAAAGCCGCGATCGCAGGGCGTCCTGACCCTCAAAGTTTCGCTGCAGGGCGGTCAGCAGATCAACCATGGCAAGCGATGGAGCGGCAAATACATGCTTTTTAATTGCTGAAAGGCTGTCGGTCACCGTGCCGATGCCGCAGCACTGAATATAATTTGTGTTATAGCGCGGCCCGCCGTCATTATAGTCTTTACCCTTGGCAATACAATCGGCAATGACCGCGGACAGAAAAGGTGCCGGTGCATAGCGGGCATACATGCGTTCGATATAATTGTTGACCTTTATTTTCAGGTCCACGATATGATTCAGCTGCTTGACAAAGGCGTTATAAAGCGCGTCGAAATCCTTAAATGCCCGCGGATCTCCGGTTTGCAACCCAACCGTTTTGCCGCTCAGCGGGTCGATTCCATTATTTAATGTGAGTTCAAGGATCTTGGGAACATTTAAATAACCCGTTAGAATATAGGCTTCTTTGCCGAAGGCGCCGGTTTCAATGCACCCGCTGCAGCCGCCCTCGCGGGCATCTTCCAGGGATTTTCCGGTCCGCAGTTGTTGCATTATGACTTCATCGGTATTAAAAACGGAAGGATAGCCATACCCCTTGCGAATCACCCGACAGGCCGCCTTTAAAAACCGGTTGGGTGTTTTATGACTGATTTGAACACTGCTGCCCGGTTGCAGCAAATGCAGCTCGTCAATCGCTTCCAGCATGATATAGGAGACCTCGCTGACCCCATCCGAACCATCCCGCTTTAAGCCGCCGATATTGATGTTGGTAAAATCATTATAAGTACCGCTTTCCAGAGCCGTAACACCTACTTTGGGGGGCGCCGGCTGGTTGTTAAATTTGATCCACAGGCACGCGATCAACTCTTTGGCCCGCTCGCGATCCAGGGTGCCATCGGCAAGGCCCTTCTCATAAAATGGAAACAAATGCTGATCCAGATGCCCCGGACTCATGGCATCCCAGCCGTTCAGTTCGGTGATGATACCCAGATGAACAAACCAATACATCTGAAGCGCTTCCCAGAAATCCCGCGGCGCATGGGCGGGTACCCGGCGACAATTGGCAGCAATGCGTTCGAGTTCTTTCCTGCGAAGGGGATCATCTTCTTTTTCGGCCAGCTCCCGGGCCAGGTCGGCATGCCGCTGTGCAAAAATAATAGCCGCGTCACAGCAGATATCCATGGCGTTTAAGGCTTCGGCCTTATTGGCGGCCTCGCTGTCATTCAGGAAATCCAAACCGGCCAGACGGTCGGCAATTTCGGCTTTGAAATCCAGCATCCCTTTGCGATAGATCATCCCATCAAGGGTCGTATGTCCCGGTGCCCGTTGCTCCATGAATTCGGTGAAGGTTCCGGCCTCATAGGCCAGCTTCCATTGAGCCGGCAACCGGTCAAATACGCGTTCGCGCATGGTCCGCCCGCTCCAATAAGGGATCACCAGTTCATCATAAATTTGCATGGCTTTATCGGAAACGGCGTAACGGGTCATTTCTCTTGAATTCAGGATTCTAAGATCTTCCAGCGAATGGCAGGTCAATTCCGGAAATGTGGACACCGCTTTCGGGAAAGGCCCGCGTTCGCCGACGATGAGCTCATCGTCCCCGATGTATATGGTTTTTTGGGTGCACAGATGTTTAAAATTCAGGGCCCGCATCACCGGTACTGAATATTTTCCGTCATTTTCCCTGTGAAATTCGGTGACCAGCAACGCACGCTCTGCGGAGATGCAGGGTTTGGCTTTAAAACTTTGCTTACGCAATCTGGCAACTCGGTCTTTCATTTTCTATATCAGCCTCCGATTTTAACCGGCAATCTGAATCCAGCGAGCCGTTTGGCAATGTTTTTTAACTGCTCATCGGTGGGGATCCGGAATTCGGACGAAATACATTCCATCCCCAGACGGCCGTATTTGCCCCGGGCCGAATTGTGAAATGGTAATATACGGATACCTTCAACCCCGGGAAGTAAAGATACATATTCGCCGGTTTGATCGATGTTGACCGCATCGGTGTTTATCCCGGGAATGATCGGGATGCGTACCTGAACCCTGGCATCATGTTGAGCCAGCAGCTTCAGATTACGCACTATTTTTTCATTGGACACACCGGTATGCTTACGGTGCTTTACAGGGTCCATGAGCTTCAGATCGTACAAAAACAAATCCGTTTTTTCGGCAACCGCCAGAAGCAATCCGGCATCTGAATAGCCGGTGGTATCCACGGTTCGATGAAGATCAAGTTCTCCACAGGCGTCAAGCAACTCTAAGAGAAATTCAGGCTGCATCAGCGGTTCGCCTCCGGATAGGGTAACCCCTCCGCCCGACTCGTCATAAAAGGAAACATCTTTTTGAATCTGGCTGAGGACCTCGGCAACTGTCATGTTTTGACCGACAAATTCAACCGCCTCGGTGGGGCAAGCATCCGCGCAGGTTCGGCACAGATCGCATTTTGAGAGATCCGAAACAACACCCTGAGGTGTCTGGGTGATCACCTTCTGGGGACAGATCTGAACACATTCCCCGCAGCCGATGCAGCGCTCCTGAAGATGAATTCTTTGAGATGCAACGGTTAATCCTTCTGGATTATGACACCAGCGGCATGCCAGCGGGCAACCCTTAAAAAAAACGGTCGTTCGGATGCCCGGCCCATCGTGAATGGCATATTTTTTGATATCAAAGATGACGCCTGTCGTCATAAAACATCCCCACTGATAATAAATGATATTGATAAATTTTTAAATTATGATTGCTAGCTGGAAAAGTCAATAATCATTAAATCTGATTTCATTTGTAACGTCTCCGGGCGGGTTTTAATTGAAGTGCGCCGCATATTCGTGTATTTTATCTGCAAAGGAGCTATCGCGATGATTAAGATTCATATCAAACGAAAGGTGCCGCCCGAAAAGCAGGAGGATTTGCGGCTGCTGATCAATCAATTGCGCGCATTGACCATGGGCCAGCCGGGTTATATTGCCGGCGAAACCCTGATACGCGTGGATAAGCCCGACGAAAGTTTAGTGGTTGCCAAATGGCAATCGACGGATTACTGGAAGCAATGGTTTGAAAGCAAAGAACGCAAGGAGATTCAGGCCAAGATTGATCAGCTGCTGGGGGAAGAGACTCAATACGAAATTTATGAATTCGATTAAAACGAATTTCTAAAACCTCATCTTTTGCCCGATGTCATCGTTATGAACCGCTTCTAAATGCTCACGTACTTACGTGTACGCTCGGGCCTTGCTGAACACGATTAATTTTAAAAATCAGATGTGAAGTCTCGCCGCTAATGAAGGACCTCAACTCAGGCAGAATCGAATGGTTTCGAAACCAGTTTGGGTATTGTTTTAAAACGTTAAAATGTAGTTTACCTCACCAAAAGGCTGCCGGAAGAAATTCATGTCAAATTCCATGTACGGCGCACCATGCGCCTGCTCCTGAGGCCTGAAGCCTGACGCCTGTTTTATTTAATCAATTAACTTACTTCACTTAATCAACGATTCAACTGGTAAAAAGTCTTGGACCTATGCCGTGTGCCTTGCACCTTGCGCCGGTGGTTATTTATACCACCCGGATAGAGGGTTTGTCCGAAGCGACGACCTCACCTACCCTAACCGCAGCCTCGACGCCTGCTTTTTTGAGCTGTGAAACCAGATCATCGGCCTGGGAATCGGGTATTGCCAGCAAAAGTCCGCCGGAGGTCTGGGGATCAAAAAGAAGTTCCTGTTCTGCGACAGATTTTGAAGCGGCCATTTCAACATATCCAGCGACCATTTTCTTGTTGGCCGTGTTGCTGCCGGTGCTCTCCCCCCTCTGGTACATGCGCAGGGCATTCGGATAAAAGGGCAGATGGTCGTAATTCAGGTAAATCTGGACATCACTGCCCTGCGCCAGCTCCAGCGAATGGCCTAAAATGCCAAACCCGGTTACATCGGTGCATGCGTGTATATCAAATGTTAGAGCCACTTCCATTGCCCGGCGGTTCAGCGCGGCGATCTGGGGCAGAATCGCTTCCAATTCCGAATAGGCCAGTTTACCTGAGCGATTGGCGTTGAAGAGCACACCGGTTCCCAGCGGCTTGGTCAAAATCAGGGCATCGCCGACCTGCGAGCCGCAGTTGGTCAGAATCCGCTCGGGGTGCACGCTGCCGGTAACCGCCAGACCGTACTTGGGTTCATTATCATCGACCGAATGCCCGCCGGCCATCGAGGCGTCGGCTTCCCGCACCTTGTCACTGCCGCCGCGCAAAATATCCTTCAAAAAGATCATGTCCAGCTTCTTGGACGGAAACATCACCAGATTCAAGGCGGTCAGCGGCTTGCCGCCCATGGCATAGACATCCGAAAGAGAATTGGCGGCTGCAATCTGGCCGAACCAGTAAGGATCATCAACGGGGGGTGTGATGTAATCCACCGTGCTGATCAGAGCGATTTCGGGCGCAACTCGATACACGGCCGCATCATCACGGGTATCAAAGCCAACCAGTAAATT
>JASFTL010000291.1:0-5600 GCA_050053555.1 Desulfobacterales bacterium | reverse complement strand
TACATGCGGCTTGGTTCGCTCAAACTTCTCCTTCGCCATCGTCTCATCCTCCCATGTTTTTTTAATTAGTAATTTTTAACATGTAAACTAATGTTAGAACCCATTAAGACCGTGATCGGCAAACATACTTCCAAACGATATTTATTGGAGCCCACGACCGGAATCGAACCGGTGAACCTCTTCCTTACCAAGGAAGCGCTCTACCGACTGAGCTACGTGGGCAACAGATAGAAAGCAGCTCCGATCAAGTGCATCGCTGTATGCAAATAAAAGCGGAGCCAATGCTTGTTTGGAGCGGGAGACGAGATTCGAACTCGCGACATCCAGCTTGGAAGGCTGAAGCTCTACCAACTGAGCTACTCCCGCATAGCCATTCGGTTACGTATGTTGACAGTGCGAATTTACAATATGGAGATAAAATCCGTTCTCCTTAAATAACTGAAATCATATTCATGCAGGAAGCCATGTAGTACAAATCGATCCCTCAACAAACCGAAATCTCCTACATACGACCCAGTTAAGGTTGGTGGTGGGGGGAGGATTCGAACCTCCGAAGGCTTCGCCGACAGATTTACAGTCTGTTCCCTTTGACCACTCGGGAACCCCACCCTATTTCAAATTCAGTCAAGTGATATGCGGACAGGGTATTCAAGTTGTGGAATTCACTCCACGACAGGAATTATTCATGGAGCCAGCGGAGGGACTCGAACCCCCGGCCCACTGATTACAAATCAGTTGCTCTACCAGCTGAGCTACGCTGGCCTAACAACTTAACCCTTTAATATTATTTCAAAAATTTCGAAAAAAAGACGAGACATTCCTCCGCACTTAAAACTAGTATTTTTAGTTTTCTTTTCTGAAAATAGCAAGGTGGATTATAGTTATATATACGTATTTATTGTATGTTATAATTATATATTGTGTAATTCAGCTTTTTTTCTTCTAATTTCATTTATTATTGGATTATATCGTGTAATTTCTAATTTACCAAACGATTTATGACCATCATGCCGCAGACCAGACGGATGGTTTAAAAGTAAAAATGAATTCTTGATTTCATGGCTTGAAATGGTGTGTTTACCAGAGCACTCTTTAATCTTTATGTCGTGCTTCACTCATCAATAAAAATATCCTCTTAATGGTATCTCACCCGCATTAAGAGGCGCTTAAAATTTCCATTCAACCACAAGTGCGATAAAGTAGAATTCTACAACTGATCCTTCGTATTTTCAAGCAGTTTCCACTTATATAACAAGAAATACATTGCGCATTCAGGCGACCTCCTCCGGCGATCGATCCCCAGATCGCTATGATATGTGTCGGCGGCGGCGGACTTTAGGGTCAAGTTTTTATTAAAATTGACGATATTCAAATACACCAGCGGACAAAAACACTGACGCATTCAAATTTTATCAACGCGAGTCGGAAAATAGCAGTATGTAAAAAGATGGCTGAGTTTTAAATAGTTGCTTATTGCCCGCACCCATGTTTATGAAGAGAATAACCATTAAAAAAACTCTGAGTGACGTAGCTTAATCATTTTTTAAATAAAGTAAAGATTCTATGTTTTTTTGCATATCATTTTACTAACCAAAGTAATAATGGTATATAATATAAAAATTCGATATTGGGAACTGAACTGATGAAATCTCGCTACATTTTCTTTTTCTTTTTGTGGATCTCTTTTTGGGGCTGCGGACATTTCATTCAAAACCAGGGTTTACTCACAAAAGATGGTGCTCAAGGCAGCGCACCGTCGACACCTGCCTTTACGAAACTCACTCCAAACGCCAATTTTAGCAATCCGCATAGTGCTCAAACCGGCGCATTCGGCATCAAAGATTCTAGTTTAGAGGAAAAAGAACTCGAATCGCTTGAGCCTAATACCGCAATCGTGTTTGGCGACAACGAAAATCAAGCCGAAAAAAGCACGAATTTCACGAAAATGAATCAAACTTTATTGGATGAAGCTCTTGATTTGTGTCGGGTATCACAGGATTTTTGGCAAAACGGCGAACTCGAAAATGCGGTGCAAGCTCTGGATCAAGCGTATGCTTTGATCCTGAAAGCCGATACCTCTGATCACACCAAATTGATCCAGCAAAAAGAAGATCTGCGCTATATGGTATCCAAGCGCATATTGGAAATCTACGCCTCGCGCAATATCGTTGTCAACGGCAGTCACAATGAGATTCCGAGGGTGATGAATAAGCATGTACAAGCTGAGATTGATCGTTTCACGAATGGCAATGAAAGAGAATTTTTCATCGAATCATACCGACGGTCGGGCAGATACCGACAGCATATTATTGCCGCTTTAAAAGAAGCCGGTCTGCCTGAAGAACTATCGTGGCTGCCGCTAATCGAAAGCGGCTTTAAAGTAAAAGCACTTTCACGTTCCAGGGCTCTGGGTCTATGGCAATTTATCCCTTCTACCGGTTACAAATTCGGACTTAAACGGGATAAATTGATAGACGAGCGCATGGATCCAATGAAATCTACTCGCGCCGCTATCAATTATCTTAAAGAGCTGCATTCGATTTTTGGCGACTGGACAACTGTTTTAGCCGCTTATAACTGTGGAGAAGGCAGAGTGTTAAATGTCATTCGTCGCCAGAATGTGAATTATCTGGACAATTTTTGGGATCTTTATGAACGCTTGCCTCGCGAAACGGCGCGTTATGTTCCAAGGTTCTTAGCCACCCTGCATATTCTAGATCAGCCGGAGATGTACGGTTTGAATCTTACCGATGTCGATATGCCACTTCAATTTGAAACGGTTACGATTTTTAAGCAGGTGTCTTTAAAAGATGTGGCTCGATCAATCGGTGTTGAGGAAACAGCGCTCAGCGAACTGAATCCTGAATTACGCTATAAAATATGCCCGCAAGAACGTTACCCTCTCAAAGTTCCCCCGAATAAAAGCGAGGTTTTACTCGCTCAACTGGATCAAATACCGGTATCAACACCTCCCAGTAGGACCTATGTATATCATCGGGTGCGTCGCGGTGAAACCCTCTCATTGATTGCTAGGCGATATCGTTCCAGTGTCAACAGAATTATGCGGGCAAACAATTTACGCCGTTCGAATTATATTATTGCCGGCAGATTACTTAAGATCCCACAAAGAGGTTATCGATATCGTCCGCCTAAAATATCGATGCCCAAATACGGCCGCAGTGTCGTCCATGTAGTCAAAAAAGGCGACTCACTCTGGACTATCGCCAAACAATATGGAACAACCACTAAACAAATACAAGAACTCAATCATCTGTCAAAGACCGATTTGCACAAAGGTCAGATCTTAACCATATTCGAAGGCCAGAAAACGCCTCCAAAGGTTGAAGGTTTAAGCACCTACAAAGTAAAATCAGGTGACAGTCCGTTTCTAATTGCCAAACGGCACAATATGGCCTTGAAACGATTTCTTTATTTAAATCAGTTATGGCCAAATGATACCATTTACCCCGGACAAATCGTATATATTGAGTAATCGAAAAACTACCCAACACCGCTTACCGCTATCAGGCACCACATCGTTTTTACAGGGTCTTGAACAGATTCTCTTTTTCCTTTTTCGTCAAATGCCTCCAGCAGCCCAGAGGCAAGCTGCCCAGCTCGATGTTCGCTATGCGAATCCGCTTTAGATCGATAACCTGATTTCCCACTTTTCGTACCATTCTTCTGATTTGTCTATTCTTTCCTTCCAGTAAAATAACCCTGAAGCGTTTGGGGGAAATTCGTTTAACACGTGCCGGGCGCGTTCGTGTTCCCATCATGGGCAAACCGTCGGCCAGTTTTCGCAACGCCCCCTCGGGCAGGGGCTTTATTACCGTTACTTCATACTCCTTCTCGTGATTAAAAGAGGGGTGCGAAAGCCGGTGATGCAAATGGCCGTCATTGGTCAGCAATATAAGTCCGCTGGAGTCTTTGTCCAACCTTCCGATGGGATAAACCCTTTCAACCATATCTAAAAGATCCAGCACTATTTTTTCATTTTGTTGATGACAGCTGGAGACATATCCTGGGGGTTTGTTGAGGGCGATGTAAATTGGCGCGGTATCGGATCGGATGGCGTCATGATCGACTTCAACCACATCTGTGTCCGGATCAACTTTTGTGCCAAGCTCGGTGATGACTTTTCCATTAACCTTTACCCAGCCGGCTTTCATATATTCTTCTCCCTTACGCCGGGAACATATGCCCGCTCGGGAAAGAAATTTCTGCAACCTCATCTCTGCCATTCTTGGTCACTTTTATTTGAGAAATTTCATGATAGATAATTGAGGGGCCGGGGAGTTTTTCTATCCTCTATTGTCGATAGACACGCATAGGACTTCGACCCGTCAGGGGCTCCGGCCGCATGCGGTCCGCAACAAGGGTTCCTGAAAAGCAACAGCGGCAGCAGATCCGCTTCGATTCACCCCGGAGCAGCCCCAGCGGACCGATTCCCGCGGCAGCGTGCAGCCTCGCTGCCTGCCATGGGGCGAACTCAGAATTCTGGGGGCGTTGCCGAAGCCCGGGAAAGATTTGTTGCGGGTCCGCCTACGGACAGCCCCTTACGGGTCAGTATATGTCTGAGCTTGCCGCGTGATGGATCAAGGGTATAAACTCTCCAACCCCTCAGATAATTAAAAATTAAAATTGCTTTTAAACCGTTAAATTTCGTCTGAGGGCAAGGCGCGATTTTATTTGAATGCGGAGCGTACATGAAGTACGTGACAATTTCGAATAAAATCGCAACACCGCCCTCGGGCGAAAGATGAAGGTTTAAAGGCAATTTTTAGGAACGATAGTCAGCATTGATCTTCACATAATCTATCGATAAATCACAGGTAAACACCGATGCTGCGGCCTTGCCGGCTTTTAAATCAATCGTTATCGTATACTCGGACTGTTTGAGGATTTGAGTGGCTTTGGCCTCTGCTTCTTTGCCGCAGCCCACCCCGCTTTTTACCATCAACACATCAGCAAAATAGACATCAATCGCATCGGTTTGGATCGGTACACCCGCCCTGCCGGCAGCCGCAAGAATTCTTCCCCAGTTGGCATCTTCACCAAATAGAGCTGTTTTCAATAAATTAGAATGGGCGACGGTATCGGCGATCCGATGCGCATCGGCATCTGATTTAGCACCCTTCACTGCAATCTCGACCAATTTGGTGGCACCTTCTGCGTCCTTAAGGAGCTGTCTCCCCAGTGACATCAAAACCTCGTCAAGGATTCGTTGAAATTGCCGGCTTTGAGCGTTGTTGTTTATCACCGCCCCGGATAGGCCGTTTGCGATCAAAAGAGCGGTATCATTTGTACTCGTATCGCCGTCCACGGTGATGCGGTTTAGCGTATGATCGATTGAGCTCAACAGCATCTCATGCAGCATATCTGGCGGACAAGCTGCATCGGTCACCACAAAGCACAGCAGCGTAGCCATGTCAGGGCGTATCATTCCGGCCCCTTTGGCGACACCGGTCACGGTAAAGGATTTTCCGTCCAGATTCCCCTTTTGGCTGACAACTTTGGGCACGGTATCGGTGGTCATAATCGCTTCGGCAAAATCAGATATGCAATCCGAATCAAGTGCGCCGACCAGATCCGGAACA
>JASFTL010000290.1:0-5606 GCA_050053555.1 Desulfobacterales bacterium | reverse complement strand
TGGGTTCTGTTTTTAGCCCATTTTTTCATACCCGGTGATCGAATTACGCGGCGAAAACTTTTTGGTATTCTCTTGGGTTTTAGCGGGGTTGCTTTTATGTTCGCTGAAAATAAAGGGATACCGGCTGACCTCAGAGCCGGGGATCTCATTATTCTTTCAGCCACCGTTATCTGGTCTTGCAGCGTCATTTATCTGAAACGCATTATCAGCGCCTTCAGTGCATTTCAGGTCACTTTATATTCCATGGTTTTTTCAGTACCCGTCTTTTTGCTGGAAGCCCTGTTGTGGGATACGCCCATGGTTTCCAAACTGGATCTTAAGATTATCGGTGCCGTGTTATACCAGAGTCTGGTCACCGCCGCCTTCGGATTTGTAACCTGGAACACCTTGCTTCAAAAATACGGGGCGGTGGCTTTACATTCGTTTATATTTATTATGCCCATCGCCGGCGTAGCACTGGGAGGTATTGTGCTGGGAGAGCCGATAACATCCAAGCTGTTAATCGCCCTGGCGTTAATTGTAGCGGGCATTCTGGTTGTGCATCTGAAACCCGGCAAGCCCCATCCTGTCTATCCGATCCGCAAGGGGATTTAAATCCCCCAGGTGTCAGGTTTCGGGTGTCAGTGTTCAGAGGAAGAAAAACAGATTACAAAAGACAGGTGAGAAAATTCGTAACAGAGTGCTCCCTTTCTGTCGTCTGTTTGCTGACACCTGAAACCTGACACCTGAAATCCTATTTAAGGTCGAGGATGGTCCTGGGCACCTCATTAATCGCTTCAGAGGCTTTCAGCAGGCTTTTATTGAGGGCATCGTATTCGGATTGATTAATGCGTTTTTCATGCAGCAGACGGTTTAATTTTCCCAGATATCTTAAAACCGTACGATTATAATCATTGCAAATAATTTCCAGATCCTCAAAATACTCGATGACTTGCCTTTCCCAGGATTTGCTGGCCTTTATTTCGAACGTATCCATCATGAATTCCTTAATGACTTAATAATTCCAGCACCTTATCACTGCACAACACCCATCGGATGCGAATGGTTTGCTGCACCGAATGCGGAAATCAAAAGTTTGCTTTTGGACAGCAAACAGATACTGTCATTAGTTTTTATCGGTCCTTAACGCCTAAAACTTAATACGAACATGGCCGAAAATCCTCACTGAAGGTGATGTGCTCCCGGCTCACCTTTCCGATACGCAGGCGCATTCTGATCAAAAGACCAATTCTGGTGTGGGAGATATTATTGCTGGAATTGTTCTTATCAAATCCCCGGTGCCTTTTATTCATTTTTGCAGGCAAGACAGTGATTGGCGCTGTTGCCTTTACATCGACTGCCGGATGATATAGGCTCTTTTTCACCAAACAGAAAGGAGATTGAAGAATGCCGACACCCATTGTTATTAAAATCGGCGAACTTGAGCTCAAAGGTGAATTTAACGACACGCCCGCAGGTCAGGCGGCGGCCGAAGCACTGCCGTTCGAGTGGAGCGGCGTTCGCTGGGGCGATGAATTTTACGGTACACCAGATGTGGAATTTGGAGATCATCCCGGTGAGAAGGGGACGGTGATGAACGTCGGCGATTTGGGATGGCATGCTCCCAATCAATGGTTTTGCCTGTTCTTTGGTCCAACTCCAGCCAGCAGCGGAGATGAGCCTGCAGCGGCAGTGCCTGTTTTGACAGTCGGTAATGTCCAGGGAGATTGGCAAGCGCTTAGAGAAATGGGGGGCTCGATTACAGCCAGGCTGGAAAAAGCGTAATCAAAATCAACGCTGACGACGCCCTCGGAAACACTCTTAGCTTTTAGCTCCTGCTGGCCGAATATTAGTGGCAATTCATCGATTTCCCACCGGTCGCTTTTTTAAGCCGCTGCACATAGCGACCCCACCAGCCTTTCGGCCGGGCACATTCCGGCTCAAGAAATTCGCATTTTAGCCGATTATCTGATTTAGAGATATCTCACAAAACCGTTTCGTAATCATATGTTGCTGTCATGGAACAAATTCAAATGCGTCTTGCAATTCAAGCGTCCCCCCGGTGTAAATGGTTGTTTTATGTAAACCTGTTTGCTCTGGCTGTGTGTTTAATCACCATCTCATGCACGACAACTCCCGTACAGCCCGAAGCCACCATTTTGAAAATAGAGCCCTCCCAAACTGCCGAACCGCATTATAATGATAGGGAAATTGAAAAAAGGCTGCGTCAGGAATACAGAAGATGGAAGGGAATCCGTCATCGTTTGGGAGGGAGCGGCACCCGGGGAATCGACTGCTCCGGTTTTGTGAAAACGATCTATAAAGATGTGTTTAATATCGATTTGCCGCGTACATCCAAAGCCCAGCTGAAACACGGCCGGCCGGTATCCTTTCAGGAACTTCAGGCCGGAGATCTGGTATTTTTTAAACCGCCGACCTATCCCCGTCACGTGGGCATTTTTTTAAGTGACTCCGAATTCGTGCATGCCTCCAAAAACAAAGGCGTGACGCTCTCGAAAATCGATAAAACCTACTGGCGAAAATACTATTGGACCGCCCGCCGCATATTATCCCCTTCTAAACATCCCTGAATCTGATCAATTTTCAATTTCGCTTTAACACCCGCCTGCGTGGCCGGCTTGTGGGGTCGAAACCACAGGCGAAGCCCCAAGCCGCTGCGGCGAGGCGAAGGCCCGAAACCTGCCGCCTTTATATTTGAAAAAGCAGATTGATAAAATCGATCCGGGTTAATCGGCAACAGCTTCGAGAAATGGAGGCAGGGGAATGTCTAAAGCATAGGCAACTGCGCGCAAAAGCTCGGCCTCTTCAACGGTGACTTTCTTGTCATGCAACACGCAGTGGGCACAGGCATCCAGGATGGATTTTTTAACCCCCGCAGAAGCGAGTGAAAAACGATTCATGGCAACCCGCAAAGCGCTGAATGACACTTTCCCGGATGGCAGTATCTTCCCTCTTGAATCCTTTAACTGTAATTTTGCCCATCCGGAATTAAAAGCCGCATGTGCACCAGCTTCATCAGGATGTCCGACGTGCGCCAGTATTGAAAGAATATTGACGGCATCAAATGCCAGCGGCTGCATGTTTTTATAAACGGATTCTTTGCGATGACGTTTAAACACCGCTCCCAGCCGATGCGTCAAGATTTCCTGAAGCGCGAACTCAAAAAGGGAAAGCTTGGCATCGGATGCCACCAGGATTTGAATAATCTCACGGAATTTTGCATACTGGCGCGCGGACATCTGCCGTAAAGACGGCAGAGCCAGATCCAAAATGGGAAGCCGCAGTTGAGGATTGATATCTTTCAATTCGTTTTCCAGTAGCAAAATTTGTCGCAGAATGGCAGCCGGCACAACCTTCTGCAGCGCTTTGATCTGCCTGGTTTTTGCTGCCGGATCCCTGTCAAATAGCAGGGCGCAGGTGACTGAGAACGATCCCAGAATGTCGCTGAGCTCATTTTTGACCCGCTCTGGAATTGCCTCTAAAATTTCTATGCTGTGGGTAAGATCTTGCGGTGTCACATTGCCCGGCCGTCTGACAACCGATTCCGCACCGATGGCAAGCGCCGCAACCGGTGGGATTGCTGCACCGGTCTCTGGTTTTTTGAGCACAGGGGCGGTCGGGCCAGGTTCTTCACCGGAGATCTTTAGTGGCATAAATTGACCGTCAAAATCAGGCTGCAGGCGCTGAACTCTGTCTGCTAATGGCGGATGCGTGGCAAACAGCGTCCGAATGGCTTTTCCAAAAAACATGTGACAGATTTCCCCGGCATTGGGCGATCGAATTCTGGATCCTTGCATCAATCCGCCGATTTTTTTTAATGCGCCTGCGATTCCGTTGGGATTTCGCGTGAATTGAACCGATGAGGCATCTGCAAAATATTCCCGCTGGCGCGACACCGCCGCTTGAATGATCCGGCCGAATAATTGGCCCACAAACCCGATGACCAGCAGACCGATTCCGATCAAAACAATTTGGGCGCCGCTTTTTCTGCTACCGCTTCTGGATCGCAAAACAAGATATCCGATATTGGCCAGTACCATAATTCCGCTCAGAAAACCGATAAGGCGAATATTGAGCCGCATATCACCGTTTAATATATGGCTGAATTCATGGGCAATAACGCCTTGAAGTTCATCACGATTTAGCAGCTTTAAACAGTTGCGGGTTACCGCAACCACCGCATCATTGGGAGAGTAACCGGCGGCAAACGCATTGATACCGTTCTCGTGATCAAGAATATATACTTGAGGCACAGGCAGCCCGGAAGCAAGCGACATCTCCTCAACGACGTTGATGAGCTTGCGCTCATCGGCGTCGGTGGTAGACGCATTGATGAGTCTTCCGCCCAGGTTTTCAGCGACAGTACTTCCGCCTTTCGCCAATGCGATGATTTTCGTGATGCTGCTGATAAAAATAACCGCCAGAGTGACGCTAACCACCCAGAACCCCAGGCGGGGCTGGACCCAGTGAAAGCTTGCCGGGCTGAATCCCGGCTGGCGAGCGCCGTAAAAAAACATGATAATGACCGCAATCGCATAAACCGCCAGCACCACTGCCAACACAGCCAGGATAAATAAACAAATTAGCTGAGTGGTTTTTGATCTTGATTTATCCTGTTCCTTAAAGAAGTCCATAGGGTCTTAAATTCATTTTCAAATAGCTCCGACTGTCATGTCCTGCAAGTAATTTACATAACGCGGATTTAATA
The DNA here is from genome assembly GCA_050053555.1 of Desulfobacterales bacterium. Taxonomy (GTDB): domain Bacteria; phylum Desulfobacterota; class Desulfobacteria; order Desulfobacterales; family JAHEIW01; genus JAHEIW01. The sequence goes on along the minus strand of JASFTL010000290.1, from coordinate 898 downwards.
TAGGTTTCAGGTGTCAGGTTTCGGGCCTTCGCCACGCCGAAACGGTTACGGCCGCGCAGGCGGGTGTCAGAAAACAGATGACAAAATGCGGACTAAGATGATTCTCGTCATTTACGGGTTCGTAATCCTGACACCTGAACACTGAAACCTTAACCATTGTTTTATTTAAAGCATTCAACTGCAGTCAGATAATAGCACTGTGAAATATGACACTAGAAGGACACCCTGGGTGCCTGTCTTTCTTCGGGAGCTTCAGTGGACTCCAGCAATTGCGCCTGCGAAAAGCTAAACAGACCCGCGATGATCGTATGGGGAAATTTTTCGCAGGCGATGTTGTACGTGGTAACTGAGTCGTTAAATGCCTGGCGGGCGAAAGATACGCGGTTTTCAGTTGACGTTAACTCTTCCTGGAGTTGAAGCATGTTCTGATTGGCCTTCAAGTCAGGATAATTTTCAGCCAGAGCAAAAAGACGGCCCAATGTCCCCGTGAGCAGTGTTTCTGCGCTGGCCAGATCTTTCATCGCAGCTGGATCGCCGGGATTTCCGGATGCTTTCTGACTGGCGCTCAGTGCGCTGTTTCTGGCATTGATAACCGCTTCGAGGGTTTCGCGTTCATGCTTCATATAACCTTTGGCCGTTTCAACCAGATTGGGTATCAAGTCATAGCGGCGTTTCAGCTGGACATCGATTTGAGAAAACGAATTTTTGTACCGGTTTCGGAGCGTTACCAGGCGATTGTATATGCCGGCGACCAAAATGACGACCAAAAGTAGAACTCCCCCGATAATAATCAGTGCGGTCATTGCATCCTCCTCAACTGAGTGTGATGATAGAAATAAGCCCGAATACGATAATTTTGATAGGAAATATCCTACAATAAATCAAAAATTATCGTATT
>JASFTL010000289.1:0-5607 GCA_050053555.1 Desulfobacterales bacterium | reverse complement strand
AAAGACAAAACTACGCTCAAAGACAGCCCGCTTGAAAAAAAATCGTTAAAATCAAAAATCAGCGTCTTTAAAGAAATTTTTATGAGCTTTGTGATGCAGCTGACACCGGCCCGCAGGTTTTTCTACGGGCTCAGTTTCGTCGGGTTCATACTGGCGCTGCTAACAGCGAAGGTGATATGGATTATAGGCGCTTTTATTATCTTAAATTTGCTGCTGGCAATGGAGCTGGCCGATAAACTGACCACCCGCGACGAGCTGGAAATCGCCCGAGAAATCCAGGTCAGTCTTGAGCCCAAGCAGCTCCCTGAAATTCCAGGGCTGTCCGTATCTTTCTCATCAAAGCCGGCCAAAATCGTGGGCGGGGATTTTTTCAACGTGGTCAAGCGCAATGACAACCAGATGCTGAGCATTGTTGGCGATGTGGCCGGCAAAGGCATACCGGCGGCGCTGTATGCCGCTCACATTCAGAGCATGTTTGAGTCCCTCTCAGAGCAAAGCGCCTCTCCCGCAAATATTTTAAACGGCCTGAATCATCTGATCTGTCGGCGTCTGCGCGAAGGGGATTTTATTACGGCGGTTATCGCCTTTTTCGAATCCGGGGCAAATTATTTAACCATTGCACGTGCCGGGCACAATTGGCCGCTGTATTACTCCTCACAAACCAAATGCATTCAGCCTCTGAAAACCAAAGGCGTGTGCCTGGGCATTGATAGGAGCACGGGGTTTTCGTCATGTCTCGAAGAAAAATCCATACCGGCCAAAAGTGGGGATGTCCTGCTGCTTTACTCCGACGGTATCACCGAAGCCATGAATGTTGACCACCACCTGTTTGATCAATCCCGACTGGAATCGGCCCTGCAGGAAAGTGCGCATTTTCCCGCCGATAAGATCGTCGAGCGCATCAACCTTCGCCTGGATGAGTTCATCCAAGCTGAAGAACCTCACGACGATGTCACGATGGTGGCCATAAAAGTAAAATAGGTTCTCTTCTTTTAGGGAAAATGCTACTTTTTTTTCATAAGTGCTTTTGCTACTTTTAGGACATCTTTGTTGGTCATCGCTTCAAGTTTTTTCTTAACGTTTCTTGAGAAATACTCTTGTTCGGTCTTATTTAAAGGCTCGCCGTGGTACTTTTTCAAAACGAGTTCTTTTTGCTTCGGAGCGAAAAGGGTGCTCAGATAATAGTTCAGTTGAAATGAACGGCGCTGCCGGTCCTTTTCTCTTTCTCGAGTGGTTCGCGAAGACACTATTTCAGTAGTATATCTTTTAAGCGTATTCCGCAGACGTTCTGTTGATAACGAGACCTTTTTACCAAGAGCCAATACATCTTTTGAAAGCAGATCTCCGTATTTTGTCTTTAGAATCTTCGACAGACTCACTAGATTTCCGGGTTGGTTCAAACCATGCTGGGTTAGCAAATCAGAAGATACGAGCAGTAGCAATTCCAGATCTTGCTGTTTTTGGCTGCCGGGTTTTTGTCTGGACAATAAGGCGCTAAAGTCCAAATTCAGGCCTTGATGAGCACAATTTGCGACAACAACAGGAAATCCTTCGACCAGCCTGATATCTTCAGAATCTGCCAGTTCCTCTAACAGTTCAAGCGCCTCATATTTTTTATTTCGATGCGTCTCCGGTGAAACGAGCGTATAGCCAAAACGACTCAAGTTGGAGACCAGATCTTCTCTTTTCATAAGCTTGACCTGACTTTTATGTAAAATTCATCGCTGATGAGTTGCTTTTCGCTCAAGCCTTCAACCAAAGAACCAAAATTTTGCATCACTTTTTCAGGATTCAAATCGTAGCGCGCAGCCTCCAAATACCGATCAAGCAACTCCTCTGCGTTGACTTGTCCCGTGGCAAAAGCTGCAATGCAGTCATCTCTATCGACTTGATTTCCCCGAAACATCTTGGTAATAATCAAATCAATCAGATTCAGCGCCCCTAGATAAATATGCGCCCACTTTTTAATCAGGATATGTTTGCCTTCTTCCAAAGGTGAATCCAAAAGATCGGTTGTGAAGACACGGTTTCCGCACCAGAACTGATAGATGAAGTTTGGATCATCTTCATGGGCTAGACCACCGCCTCCGTCAACATAGTTCAGATGCTTCAAAAACTTCATCAACCTTTGGTGTTCATTTTCTTCAGGCACGATGAAATCAATAACCTTGGTTGAATCCTTGATTTTAAGAAGGGTCAAAGCGGTGCCGCCACAGGCGATCAGATGAACCCTAAACGTCATCAGGCTGTCCCAGTTATCTAAAGTATCCATCAACTCGATGCTACTTAATCTGTAAAAACTAAACCGATCCATTATTACTCCTATTAGTTAGAAAATATAATACTTTACATATTTTTTGTCAATAAAACTTTGTACAAATTAATACAAACAATTTGTATTTTAAAATACAAGTAATGAAGTGAATTTTGATTTTCCATCGATATTTCATCTAAGGAGGTCCAGCCATGAAAGCTATTCGAATTCATCAAAGCGGTTCATTTGATCAGCTGAAATACGAAGAGGTTGATCCCCCTGTGCCGGGTAAAAATGAGGTATTAATCAAGGTCATATCGGCATCTGTTAATTTTGCGGATGTCATGACCCGAAAAGGTACCTATCCCATGATGCCGCCGCTGCCGGCGATCCCTGGTGTTGACTGCAGCGGGATCGTGGAATCGGTGGGGGAAAATGTCAGCCAGTTACAACCGGGACAGCCTGTTGCCGCACTGGGTCAGGGGTGTTATGCGGATTATATGGTCACCAATCCGTTGGCCGTGTTCCCTATCTCCGAGGATATTGATATGGATGAAGCCGCGGCCATTCCGGTCAACTACCTGACCGCCTATCACATGATGCACACCATGGCCCAAATCAGAGAAGGCGAGACCATCCTGGCTTATGCGGCCGCCGGCGGTGTGGGCACCGCAGTGATTCAGTTAGCCAAACTGGCTGACGTGACGGTTATCGGTTTAACCAGCATGGACGAAAAAGCGAATTTTGCGAAAGCACAGGGATTTCACCACATCCTTAACTATAAAACCGAAGACGTGGTTCAAAAGGTAAAGGAAATCACCGGCGGCAGGGGCGTAGAACTCATCCTGAACTCGGTGGCCGGAGACACCTTCAGCCATGACTTTGAAATGCTGGCACCCCTGGGCCAGATTATCTGGTTCGGCATGGCGGGTGGCCTGCCGCAGACCAATTTAACCGAACAGCTAGGCGCCGGTTTCGTCACAAGCGTAGGTGTTCGAACGTTTATGCTTCCCAGTATTTTTGACCTCGACCCCACATTGATGACACGGTCTTCTGAAATCCTGTTTAACGATCTAGCCGACAAAAAGATTAAGCCCCACATCTACGAACGGATACCTCTATCCGAGGCTGCCAGGGCCCATGAATTACTGGAGAGCGGCAAGGTCCAAGGCAAGTTGATTTTGAAGCCCTGATGAAATAACGAATTCAAAAATTGTCATAAAGCCTAAATCACCTCCTTTTGTCCCTATTATTGTGCCGCGAAGCGATGGCAGCCTCTTCTTTTAGGTCTTGCCATGAGCTTTAAGCTACTCAACACCGCCAGGTGTTAAGTTTTATTGACCTTTTAAAGGGTTCTGATACAATTAATATTGTTTGAATATTCAAAAGCATTCACCTCTTCAGGGGATCAACTCCTGTCTCTCACGCACTTTTTTCTCAATTTATATTACCTTGTGCCTTGCGCCTTGCACCTTGGACCGTCAAAAACAGTGAACTGTTTTTGTTTTATAGAGGAATGACTTTATATGAACGAATTACACCATCTCGGCCCTCAATTTTCACTCATCATTCCGGCCTACAACGAGGAGGCCTACCTGCCGGCTTTATTAGATAGTGTAAACACGGCCCGGGCCCGCTATGCCAATGGACCGGATGCGATCGAGGTCGTGGTTGCGGACAACGCCTCTACAGATGCGACGGCCGATCTGGCCCGCTCACGCGGCTGCCGGGTGGTCCGCGAAGAAAGGCGCATCATAGCTGCGGTTCGCAATACAGGGGCGCGCAACGCGCGCGGGCATGTGTTTGTCTTTGTGGATGCTGATAATATCATGCATCCGGATACCTTCAATGCCATTGATAAAAGTCTGGCGACCGGCAAGTTCATAGCAGGGGCAACCGGTGTAAAAATGCAACGCATGTCTCTTGGAATTGCCGTAACCTATGCGCTGATGGTTCCCCTGGTATGGCTGACACGCATGGACACCGGGGTGGTTTTTTGCCGGCGGAAGGATTTTGAGGCCATCGGAGGTTACAACGAGGACCGACTTTTTGCAGAGGACGTCCAGCTATTGTGGGACCTGATGCGATTGGGCCGCAAACAAGGCCGCAAACTTTCCAGAATTACGTCGGTAAGAGCCATTTTTTCGACCCGCAAATTCGACAAGTACGGTGACTGGCACTATATGTGGATGCCTTGGCGTTTGCTCCTTGGATTGTTGTTCTCAAGATCTTCTCTGAACAACTTTGCCCGCCGGTATTGGTATCCTGATCAGCGCCCCAATACCGATCAAAAACAATCATTCACATCAAATAGAAAATAAGAGGAGGAAATCAATGACAGACAAAAATGCAGACCTGGCGGGTCCCGGCAGAGGCAACTATGATGACTTGAGCAGAAAGCTACCCGAAGACTATGAGCCCCTGCTCTCCCCAAAAGAGACCATGCAAAGCGCTCTTTGCAGTCAAGAACTATATCGAGGAGAATCTGTGCAAAGAACTCAACCTGCAAATGGTTCAAGTACCCCTGATCGTTGACCGAGACAGCGGGGTGAATGATTACCTGGATTGCGACGGCTCGCGCACACCAATAGAATTCCCCTGCGGGCTGGGACTCGATAAACCCATAACAGCTCAGATCGTTCAGGCTGCCACCAAGTGGAAGCGCATGGCGCTAAAGCAGTTTGACTGCAATGTTGGCGAAGGCATCTGCACCGACATGAAGGCCGTGCGCAAAGACTACTTTCTGGACCATGACCACAGCGCGTATGTCGACCAGTGGGACTGGGAACGCGTCATCACCGAAGAGGACCGTAACCTTGACTTCCTCAAAGACGTTGTAAAAAAGATCTGGAAGGTCATCTGGGAAGCAGGCCAGGTGGCACAGGAGATGTTCCCTCAGCTTAAAAATTCTAAATACCCTGAATTTCCTGAGGAACTCACATTTCTGAACGCTGAGGAAATTCTGGACATATAGCCGGATCTCCCGCGCAAACAGCGCGAAACCCGCACCCTTATGGAACATGCGCCGGCGCTCTTTATCATCGGTATTGGCTGGGTTCTAAAAGACGGCTACCCGCATGAGATGCGCGCAGCGGATTATGACGATTGGACTACCGAGACGATCACCCATAACGGCGAACAATACCATGGGTTAAATGGAGATATCCTGGTATGGAATCCGGTGACAAAACGACGTCACGAGCTGACTTCAATGGGCATACGCGTCACCAAAGAGACGCTTAAAGTGCAGTTAAAGATTTCCGGCCAAGAAGATTTCCTCAGTCTCCCTTATCATCAGGCCATCCTCAATGATGAGATCCCTTTGAGCATCGGGGGCGGCATCGGTCAATCCA
>JASFTL010000288.1:0-5611 GCA_050053555.1 Desulfobacterales bacterium | reverse complement strand
CTTTCTTGGTACCTATATTTGGTGTCGTCCTTTTACACGAACGATTGAGCCCATTGGGGATCGCCGGTATTATCTTCGTCATCGTCGGAATTTATGCCATCCATTTACGATCTTTTTCTCTAAGAGCTATCCGCGAACCCCTTGAGGGTATTCGTAACAATGCCTCGATCTGGGCACTGCTGACTGGCTGCACGATTGCCGGTTATTCGCTGGTCGACAAAGTGGGTGTCAAAGCAGTCCATCCGCCCGTTTACATTTATCTAATGTTTGTTATTGCGCTGTTTCTGATGACACCTTACGTGTGGGTCAAAGAGCGGCTGGCATTGAAAAGTGAATGGCACCTGAATAAGCTGCCGATTCTGGTTGTGGGTCTGCTGGATCTCTTTACTTACTTGCTGATCCTTTTTGCGCTGCAAATCAGTAAGGTCAGCTATGTGGCTGCAGCCAGGGAAGTGAGTATTGTGTTTTCAGCGCTTTTCGGAATCATTTGGCTTGGCGAAAGCCATCGGCGGCAGCGATTGATTGGATCCATCCTCATCGCACTCGGGGTGGCTTTTATCGGTCTGAGCGGCTAGAAATTTACAAATCCATTTTCAGGACGACTGATGATCATACACATGATAATTATTAATTTGACTTATAGTCCAACGACTCACTATATTTTTTAAGCGTTTCAAATTTAAATAAGGAGGCAAAGATGGATCGAAAACCACCGTTTCGCAGAAAGACGGCGATTTCCTACAAAACGGAAGAAAAAACCGTCATGCGAGGGTATGATTTAAGTGAATTGGCTGAAGCGGGCTATTCTTTTTATGATGCGATGTTTGTATTGTTTCAAAACCGGATCCCGACGGAAAATGAAGAAAAAATGCTCAAATATGAGATGGGTGTTTTTCTGGAGCATTCCATGTCGCCGTCAGCCGTCGGTGCCATCGGTGTCAGTGCGGGCCGGCCCAATCTTCCCGTTTGTGTGGCCGCTGCGGTTTCGACCTTTGGCGGTGTTCACGGACCCGGAGCTGCGCATGGATACATGCTCAATAAATATTTGGAACGGGCCAAAAAAGAGGGCAAAACGGTCGATGAAATGGCCAAGATCCTGGTTGATGAATATTTGGACGCCAAGCGGCCGGTCATGGGCATGGGCCAACCCCAGCACATTGACAGCGATCCCCGCGCAGAACCGATTCATCTCAAGCAGGAAGAATTGGAACTGCAGGGCGTCTATCTCGAATTGCAGCGCGCCATTGAAAAGTATTTTCATGAACGCCGCAAAAAGGAAGGCCGATCTTATGTGGGCGTCAATGTGGTGGGCTCCGGGAATACGGCCTTGATGGAAATCGGATTTTCGCCCAATGCGGGCTGGTGTATCGGCAGTGTTGTTCGGGGGTTCAGCTGTGCGGCGCATGCGCTTTTCAATATGAAAAAGGGCCGCGCCTGGGGGGCTTCCAGAAACGAGCCCATGGTGCAGATGATCGATCTTTCCATGATCAAGTATATCGGACCGCAAGACCGGATCGTTCCCAAAAAGGAAGAACAGCAGGAATACGCCAAAAAGCAGAAGGAAGAAGGAGAATACGAGCAATGGGTTATTTAGATAAAGAAAAAACAGATGCATTGAACAAAATAAAAAGGGAACGCAAAATCGGAAACCTGGGCAGCCCCAAGAATCCTTTTGACTATTATGCAAGGGAATACGGAACGGTGCCGCGGGACACGAAAAGAGCACCATTTCAATGGGTGTCTGAAGTCGCTTACAAGAATGTCCACCGCATCGTTGCCAGGGGTTATGACACCACAGAGCTGATGGAAGAAGGCTACGGCGTCATTGAAGTCCTTTTTGTGGACTACCAGGCGCGGATCCCCACCATTGAAGAGGGCCAGATGCTCAATTACGTCATGATCCTGGCGTTAGAAGACGGGCTGTCCGCACCGGCGGCCATATCCAGGATCGTGGCCAGGTCAAAGACTTTTTTGACCCAGGCCTGTGGGGCGTCTATCATGGCCTTTGGTCATGCCTATGGCGCCTATTCGGCCTTTGGCAATCGACTGGAAAGCTATCTGGATCGGGTCGACAGAGGGGAGGTTTCCCTTGAAGCGGCAGCCGAGCTTCTCGTCAAAGAGAACCAGGATGACGAGGCCTTAGGTGCTTCGAATTTAATGCTCAAAGACCCGGCGGCTAAGCGCATGATTGCAAGGGCGGAAAAGCTGGGAGTGGCCGGCAAATACATTGGGTTTACAAAAGAAATTGTCAAAGCGGCCCAAAATGCTTTTAAAGAACCGGTGGATCTGGATATGCTCGGTGCAACCGGCGCAACCATGATGGATCTAGGCTTTACGCCGGAGGCGACCTGGGCGATTCTGGCGGTGACGCGTTCCTTTGCCGCCGGCGCGCACTATATTGAAGAAGTCGAAAGGGAGGAATCCAACCGCTTGGGCCAGCAACTTACGCCCAAAGAAGATTACGACGGGCCGGCAGACCGGCCGGTGCCGCCTTTGGCGGATCGGGAAAAAGTTGCCCAATCCGCTATTTGCCGAACGCCGCAAGAGTGGAAGGCTCGTTTTGAAGAGATGAAAAAAGTCCGTGGAAGCGGCTTCAGCATCGTTGAAGAAATCGAGGATCCCAGCAAAAAGTCGGGAATCAAAAAAGTGGGGAAGCTTTAATAAGGCGCCAGGTGTCAGGTTTCAGGTGTCAGCCTTTGGCCCGGAGGGCCTACCTGACCTTGAATTCTGCGGGCTGGTGTCAGTTACAGAGAGTTGTCAGGCTTCGGTATAACACATAGTGCCCTGACACCTGAACACTGAAACCTGAAACCTCATACAAGCGAACTTTAGGCATTTTAGGCAATTCAAATTTTAGGCACCTATAAGCCGGAGAATTAAACATGGAAGTTATCAAACCTGTCAAACGGAATATTTTGCTGAATCCCGGCCCGGCGACCACCACCGACACGGTTAAATACGCCCAGGTGGTTCCGGACATCTGTCCGCGCGAAGAAGAATTTGTTGCCGTTATGGACCAAGTCCGCCAAGACCTGGTAAGAGTGGTTCATGCAGATCCGCAGAAGTATACGGCGGTGCTTTTTAGCGGTTCCGGAACTGTTATTCAGGATGTCCTGGTCAATTCCCTGGTTCCGGAAGGCAAAAAAATCTGCATTGTCAACAATGGGGCGTATTCGTCCCGAATGGTCGAGATTGCCGGCTACTATCATATTCCCTGCGTCAACCTGGAATTTCCAGCCACCGGGCTGCCGGATCTGGATGTCGTCAAAAAAACACTCGCGGGGGACGAGGACATCGCTGTAGTGGCCACGACTCATCATGAGACCGGCACCGGGGTTTTAAACCCGGTTAGCGAAATCGGGCAAATCGCTCATGATAATGATTGTATATTTGTAGCGGACACGATTTCCACCTACGGACTGATTCCCTTAAACATCGAAGCAGAAAACATCGATTTTTGCATGTCTTCAGCCCAGAAGGGGCTGTGCGGCATGACGGGTGTTTCCTGGACCGTCGGTCAGAAGGAAGAAATCGAACGATCAAAGGATTATCCAAAACGATCCTACTATTGCAATCTTTACATGCAATACGATTTTTTTAAGCGCATCGGCGAGATGCATTTTACCCCGCCGGTTCAAACCGTTTATGCCCTGAAGCAGGCCATTCAAGAATACTGGGAAGAGGGCGAGCAGGCACGCTACCAAAGGTTAACCCAATGCTGGCAAGCCATTCACAAGGGCTTGGCAGAGATCGGACTCGACACGGTTATCGACAGGGAGATTCAGGGCCATCTGGTGGTGACGGTCAAGGCTCCGGAAGACGATAAATTTGATTTTTTTAAACTTCACGACTATTGTTATGCGCGCGGTTTTACGATCTATCCCGGAAAGATGTTTGGTCTGGAAACTTTTCGACTATGCAATTTGGGCCAGATCACCCATACGGATATTGAAGATTTTTTTGTCGTCGCCAAAGAGGCATTTAAAGAGATGGGGTATACGATTCCTATAAAGTGATACGGATAATAGGGCTGATGGTTTTCGTTTGCCGTCGTCTCCCGGCAAACGAAAGAAAAATTAATCTCTGTGTACTCTGTGTCTCTGTGGTGAAAGATATCAATAAGATCAAGCCAACATTTGAGAATGAAAGCATCCAGAATAATTTAAAAAATAATCTAATCAGGGAGGAAAAGAGAAATTATGGAAGACAACATTCAGGAAATGTACAAAAAAGCACGAGAAGCGTTTCATGAAGTCGAATACTGGCCTCAGGAAAAAGTCGACGAGATGGTTCAGGCGGTGGCCTGGGAGCTTTTAAAAGAAGACGTTCGCCAAAAGCTGGGCCATATGGCCGTGGATGAATCCAATATCGGCAATGCCGAAGATAAAGTCAATAAAATCAAAAACAAAACACTGGGCACCCTCTGGGATATGCGCGACGCCAAAACCTGCGGTCTGATCGAAGAGAACCCGGCGCTGGGCATCCGCAAATACGCCAAACCGATCGGGGTGATTGCCAATGTTGTGCCCTGCACGAATCCGGAATCGACCATCTGCTGTCTGGCTTTGAGCACGTTGAAAACCCGCAACGCGCAGATTGTCTCACCCCATCCGCGCACTCAGAAGACCTCATATGAAACGGTTCAACACGTACGCAAAGCGCTCGAAAAAATCGGAGCTCCGGTGGCTCTGGTGCAGTGCATCAAGCAGACCAGCCATGCCAAAACCTCCGAGCTGATGGCCAACTGCGATTTTGCGGTGGCCACCGGAGGCGCTGCCTTGGTGAAAGTCGTCTATGCAGCCGGCAAACCCGCCCAGACGGTGGGTGCCGGCAATGTGGTGTCCATTGTGGATGATACGGTCGATTTGGCGGAAGCGGCTCACAAAATACGGCTGTCAAAAGTCGCCAACAATTCCGCCTCCTGTTCGTCTGAGAACGCGGTCGCCCTTTATGAAAGCATATACGATGATATGATCGAGGCCCTCAAATCCGAAGGCGGTTTTCTGTGCAGCACGGATGAGCGTGAGCAATTGAGGCAATATATGTGGCCGGACGGAACCCACCTGAACCGGGACATCGTGGCCCGGCCGGCCACCTTTATTGCTGAAAAGGCGGGCTTGACCGTTCCTGAAGACACCCGCTTTTTGATGGTCATCGGAGAGAAGGTCGGTTCGGAGGATCGTTTCTCGGGTGAAAAAATCTCGCCGGTGCTGACCGTCTGGAAATGGACTGATTTTGACGAAATGCTGGACCGTTTGGAGAAAATCCTCGAATTTTCCGGTGAAGGCCATTCGGTATCCATACACTCTGAAAATGATGAGCGACGCGTTAAACTCGCGCTGCGGGCTAACGTGGGGAGAGTGGTCTGCAACATGCCGCATGCGCATGCCAACAGCGGCGGCTGGACCACCGGGCTGCCCACCACCGATACGCTCGGATGCGGCACCTGGGCCGGTAACATTTTCAGCGGCAACATCAACTGGCAAAATTTTCTTAACTTTACCCTGCTGTCCATTCCCAAGGAAGAGTACATCCCTACGGCGGAAGAGCTTTGTGGGGAGTATCTGAAAAAATGGGAACGCGACTAAACCGAACAGGTTTCAGGTGTCGG
>JASFTL010000287.1:0-5619 GCA_050053555.1 Desulfobacterales bacterium | reverse complement strand
TTCACAGACGTCCGCTTTGAGTGCGGCAGCGATTGCGACGGCAGAGGTATCCGATCCCCCTCGCCCGAGGGTCGTAATGTTGCCATCCGGATCGCAGCCTTGAAATCCGGCTATCACAACGATGTGACGCTGGCTCAGCAATTCTTTGATGCGATCGGCCCGAATATCGAGGATGCGGGCATTGCCGTGGCACTGGTCGGTAAGAACTTCGGCTTGATGACCCATCAACGACTGTGCTGGATAGTTCATCGATTTTAGCGTCATGGCCAGCAGGGCGGACGTTGTTTGTTCGCCCGTCGCCAGCAATACATCTAGCTCACGTTTATCCGGCGATTGTGAAATATTGGCGGCCATGTTTATCAGCCCATCGGTAATACCGGCCATCGCCGAAAGAATGACGACGACATCACTTCCTTTTTCATAGGTTTTCGCTACACGGGTGGCTACATTTTGAATTCGCTCAAGGTTAGCTACGGATGTGCCTCCGTATTTTTGCACAATTAAAGACATTTTCTACTCCTGGACTTCGGCCTAAATTTAGCTTGGACGTGCTTTTCTGCAGCTTTTAGCAAATTGCTCTCCGGATGTCCATATGCAAATATATCGATTTGACGGGATTCATCACTGATTAGTTTAAATTGAAACAGAAGGTGACCGGAAAGCGTCCCTTCGGGAAGCTTATCCGCCCACTCGATCGCAATGACCGCATCCTGATCTAGAACTTCATCCAGGCCGATTTCCTCCAGCTCTGGTATGTGTTCAATTCGATACAAATCAACATGAAACAGACGATAACGTCCGGGGTATTCACTGATTAGGGTAAAGGTGGGGCTGGTGATATAGTATTTCTCAGAAACATCGAGGCCTTTTGCCAATCCCTGGACAAACGATGTTTTGCCGCTACCGAGATCACCGGTCAAGGCGATGATGATCGATTGATGGATTCCAGCGCCCAGCGTTTGTCCCAATTGACGGGTTTCAGTTACGGAATGGGTCGTTATTTGGATGTGTGAGTGAGCCATAGGCGGGTGAGTGGTTATTTGTTATTGGTTATGAATATGACTAGATCTAACATTTCGATTTTTTTGCTGAAACCGATTGCCGAATAACGAATAACAAATAACTTCAAAGCTGCGGGTTTTGCGGTTCCATTAGCTTTTTTATTTCAGACGGTATGGCGTTCATCACTTCACTGGCTAAATAACCGACTGGGCCGATACTTTTCGCCAATGTGTCGGCGGCGGCGCCATGCAGAAATACCGCCGTATGGGCGGCGGCCTGCAGGGAAAATCCTTGGGTGATGAATCCGGCCAGCACACCGGTTAACACATCACCCATGCCGCCGGAAGCCATGCCGGGATTGCCGGTAGGATTAATATATGCGCTACCTTCGGGGTGGGCAATGACGGTTGCCGCACCTTTCAAAACGACATGCACACCGAAATGCGCTGCAAAATCGCGGGCGCATTTGAGCCGATTTTGTTGGACCTCTGCGGGGGTTGCCTCGATCAACCGCGCCATTTCGCCGGGGTGAGGCGTGAGAACGGCCCTCGCTTTTAGTTTTTTCAAGAGCTGGCTTTGACCCGCCAGATTGTTGAGGCCGTCGGCATCAACGACCATGGGGATTTCACTTTGGCTGATAGCCTTTTGGATCAGATGTCGCGTTTTTAAAGCTTGTCCGATACCGGGCCCGATCGCCAGGCATGTTTTGCCGGCCGCCAGCTTCTGGATAGCATCAATGGCGTTGTCCCCGAGAACGCCTTTTCTGTATTCCGGCAAGGGATGGGTCATAACCTCCAGCAGTTGGGTTTCAAGTATCGGGTTCAGGCTTGCGGCGATACCCAGCGTCACCAGACCGGCGCCCGCGCGCATGGCCGACTCTGCCGTCATGGCGGCTGCACCGGTTTTACCGGTTGAACCGGCGACAACCAGCAGGTGTCCGCTTCGTCCCTTGTGGGTGTCCGGGGAGCGCGGTTGCAAATAGCCGCGGATTTGCTTGGATGTCAGCAGATATTGTTTCGGACCGACATTTTGCACGACAGCGTCCGGAATTCCAATATCGATAATTTTAAGCTGTCCAGTATAATCGGCACCCGGATAGGTAAAATGACCGACTTTTGCCAGTGCAAAAGTAGCAGTGCCCTGCGCCCGGATGCACGTGCCGCAAGGCTGGCCGGTATCCGAGTTTAAACCGGAGGGAATATCCACCGCAAAAACAGCAATGCCGGTACTGTTAATGAAATTGATGATCGATTTAAAGAGGCCTTTGACCTCGGATGTCAGGCCGGTACCCAGAATGGCATCAACGATAACGCCGTGACCGCCTAAACTGGATTTGGTTTTCAAAAAAGTATCTTCATCCGGGATTTCGTTGACTGCAATGTTCAACGCTGACAGGCGTTTGAGATTGGCAGCCGCATCTCCTTTTACCGCAGCAGTTTTGGCCAGCAGGTAGACCGTAACTTTGATACCTTTTTCAGCCAGACATCTGGCAATAACAAATCCATCGCCGCCATTGTTGCCTTTGCCGCAAATAATGCCAACCCCGGCCTTTGCGTTGTCGCCAAATTGAGCGAGCAATGCGCGTGTGGCGCCACGACCGGCGCTTTCCATCAGCTCCAGGCCCGGAATTCCCTGGGTTTCGATCGTCTGGCGATCCATTTCTTGCATTTCACTCGCGGTTACAAGAATCATCTCGGGCTCCAACAATGAAAGCGGTTCAAAACGTCAATTCTTCCAGCTGAAAAACAGGCCAATATATAAAATTAAAAAAATCACGAAAACACCCCGGTTAAACTTTTGAAGGTTTAACGGGGCAGGCGAAAATTGGAAAGCACGAAATTTTATTCCCTTTTTCATGTTTTTATTCTTTCGTGCTTTCGTGATAAAAATCGCCTTTTCATCCAGCTCGGTTTCGGGGGATTCAAAGTGTGCGGATCAGATCGATCATTTCTTTGACGGCTTTTTCCATTCCGATCAACACCGCCCGTGAAACAATGCTGTGACCGATGCTGAATTCATCGATTTCATTAAGACCTTTAAATGCTTTGATACTTTTGTAGCACAGGCTGCGTCCAGCTTTAACACTGAGATTGAGCTTATGGGCAAGTTTGACGGCATCAACAATCTTTAAAAATGCCTGGTGTCGCTTTTGTGCGGTTTTCGCTTCGCAATATGCACCGGTATGTATTTCCACAATACCTGCATTTGTTCTGTGAGCCTGTTTAAGCTGCTCTGGCTCCGGATCGATCAAAATGCCTACCGGTATCCCGCTGTTTTGCAAGGTGTCGACGGTTTCCTTTATTTCGTCTTTATGGACGAGGAGATCTAAACCGCCTTCGGCGCTGAATTCCTCGCGGTTCTCCGGTACCAGCGTGACGTGATCCGGCTTTATATCCAGCGCCATACCAACCATCTCGGTGGTTGAAGCCATCTCCAGAATCAGCTTGCTCTGTATGGTCTGGCGAAGAATTCGTAAATCCCTATCACGGATATCGCGCCGGTCTTTGCGCAGATGTACGGCAATACCGTCTGCACCTGCCAGTTCGGCCATAACCGCTGCCGCCACCGGATCGGGAAATGTGCTTTTCCTGCTTACCCTTAAAGCAGCGATCTGATCTATTTTTACGGCTAGCCCGGCCATTAGATAACCTCCCACAAGTTAGGGGCTTTGCCCCAATTGGAATATTCCACTATTCCATGAAAAGGGTAAAAAAACAGTTTCGTTAATAATACCATGCTTTCAGCGTACTATAAAAATTCCGAGATATTAAGGGCTTGCTTGGATGATATTGAACAACTCTTGTGTTTTTTTTTCCATTCGTTGAGCTTCAGTTTTTGTGTTTTCATGATCATAGCCCAGTAGGTGCAAAATTCCGTGGATGAGAAGTTGATCCAAACGTTCTTCCATGCTGAGGCCGCCGCCAAGCCCTTCTTGATAGGCGGTTTCGACTGAAATCACAACGTCTCCCAGAAGATTGGGGGCAATCTCGCTAAATTCCCCCTCACGCATCGGAAATGCAATCACATTTGTCGGGCCTTTGCGGTTAAGGTAATTTTGGTTGAGCTGCGCTATTTGCTGATCGTTAACGATGAGGATGGAAAGTTCTGCGTCAGGATAGTCCAAGGCGTTTAAGATGGCCATCGCCGTTTGTCGAATCTTTTTCTCTGAGATCCGGTGAAGGTTTTGCCTGTTGTCGATCTGAACTTCCATTCTTTAGTTTCCTTTTTTCGTTTCCGTTTCCCGTTGTTCGAGCTTCATGATATTCGATGCGGTGATGATGGATTCCGTATAAAATCTTATTAAAGCTTTTTGCAATGCTATGGAGGTTTTTTAGGGTTAGCTCACAGGAATCCAGCTGACCGTCTGAAAAAATTTGGTTGATCAGTTTCTGCACAAGTCCCTGGATCCTTGAAGGGGTGGGATTATCCAAAGTTCTTGAAGCGGCCTCTACCACATCAGCTAGCATGACAAGACCGGCTTCTTTGGTCTGGGGTTTGGGTCCCGGGTATCTAAAATCATCTATTTTGACCGAATCTACACCCTTTAACTGTTTGGCCTTTTCATAAAAAAATTTAATAATGCTGGTACCGTGGTGTTGACGGATAGTATCGGTTATCAGCTGGCCCAATTTATTTTGACGGGCGATTTCAACTCCCTCTTTGATGTGCGCGATCAAAATCAATGCCGACATGGAAGGAGCGAGTTTATCATGCTTATTTTTACCGTCCGTTTGGTTTTCGATAAAATATAGGGGCTTTTTTATTTTGCCGATATCGTGATAATACCCACAAACCTTTGCCAGTAACGGATTAGCACCTATTTCTGCAGCAGCGGCTTCGACAAGGGAGCCGACAATTACCGAGTGGTGATAGGTTCCGGGAGCTTCAATCATCAATCGGCGCATGATCGGACGATCCAGGTGGGCAAGTTCAAGAAGCGTAATATCGGTTGTATAGTCAAAGGCCATTTCGACCAACGGAACAATACCGGCCGTCACGATTCCGGCGATGACGCCACCCAAAAAGGCGAAAGCCCAATCCCATAATAGTTTGGAACTTGATAATTCTCCCACGAAAAAGTGGATTGCTGTGGCCAAGATGATATTTAATATTCCAAGTTTTGTGCCTGCGATAATGAACACTTTTCGCTCCCGGCAATCTTTCAGCCAGTAGGCCGCCATCGAGCCGCTTATCAGAAAATATATAAACAGTTCAAAGTTGTTTTGAAATATTAAAGCAAAACCAATAGCCATCACCAGGGCCATGGGAACGGCTACATTGAGCCCCAAAAAAAGGCAGATGATCATGGCGCCCGGGGCTAACGGGATGCCAAAATAAACTGAATTCCTCGGTATTGAGACCGGTGAATTCTGGGTCAGCAATTCTAAAATTGAGGCCGATATCTCTGCCAGAAAGAAAAAAGTGAGCGCCATGCTGGCAATTAGAAGCAGGCTTTTTACATGATAGGTGGCCATCTGACCCTGATAGTTGAGATGCAGAATGTAAGTCGTTATCATGAGGCACATTAACAGCATGGCAGCACCGAGGCTGCTGAGCAAAATTTGTTCTTTTTTCGTCTGCGCATGCAGCGCTACTAATTTAAGCAGATCAAATTCA
>JASFTL010000286.1:0-5676 GCA_050053555.1 Desulfobacterales bacterium | reverse complement strand
TTGTAAAATTAACCTCTTTTATCCTGTTGAGATTGTAGGCTTTACGAGTATAATCGATATTGTAGGCGATGTAGGGCGATTCTTTGGCTAATTCATTGGGTTTAACCACAAATTTTTGCATCAGGATAGGGAGCAGACCCGCTAACACCAATACAGCCCCTAACCAAATTGCGGCGCTTAACCCAAGTAATTTCAATCTGAATTTAAAGGCGCTGAAAAAAACAACCGCGGCAAAACCCAAAGAGACAATCATCACCACCTTATAGGCCAGGACCTTGATATTAACATCGGTGTAGCTGGCACCGAAAGCAGGCCCCTGGGTAGAATACAAGAGCCCATAAATTTTCAGATAATAACTCCAGGCCACAAGTAGAACAATTATTCCCGCCAAGAAAATCAAGTGGTTTTTGACATTTGGTGCAACGTTAAATTTAGGAAAAGCGGGGGCAGCACCCGGAACCTGACCGAATTCACCCTCAATTTGGAGGGCACCATTTTTTAAATACCATCCCATCGTCACCAGACCGGCCGCGACGAAAAGAAAAATCAGCCCGTCTCGAACAAAAAGGTAAAAAGGAAGAGAAAACAGATAAAAACCGATGTCCCTGTCAAATATAGGATCCGTGCTGCCGAAAGGTTGCTGATTTAAATAGCGCAGAAGCAAATTCCATTGGTCGGCGCCCTTTGAGGCAATATAAAAACTGGCAATCAGAATTAAGGCGATGAGGAGCGAATTTAGAGCCCGGCCGGAAAGGCCAAGTTGAGCCACATAATCATCGGCCGCTTTGAAGCCCAGCCCTGGCCCACCGCCCGGGTGCAACCTTTTGGCGATGTAAAGGTTAAGGCTTATAATCACAATCAAAAACAGCCATATTATCGAACCAAACCCGAATTTGCTTAAAAGCATGGTCCAGAAAACCGGTGAAAAGCCTAAATTTTCGAACCATAGCCAGTCCGGATAGATTGAAATCCCCGACCAAAGCAACAGCAAAGCAACAAGGCCGAAACCAATCGCAATTAATTTCTTATTCATATTTATTCCTCCCCAGGGATAGCGTCAGCGAACCGCTTAAATGTTTCAGCTTTTAAAAAGCAGGATTAAATTGTTAACGGAGGGTAGCAGTTTTTCATGTGAAAAGAAAGCAGGAACTATTATTATTAGAAATAAGCATTCAGCATCAAATTTTTGAACTCAACTTGCGCGCAAAAATGGGGATGTCCATAAATTTATAAATAAAAAGATCTTGGTACAAGGCTCACGGCATAAGGTACAAGGGAATAAATCGTTGCATTTCTCTTAATGAGAATGGGCTTTATTTTCAATTAACCATAAAATGTTTTGAGTTTTTTTTCTTATGCGATAGTCTTAAATATTACTCTAATTTATCGCTTGAGGCTTAGAGGGATGACGGATACCCAATAATTTATATCATATCGGTTTATTTAGAATTTGCGATATTGGGTATTTTAAATTCTATCTCATAGATTAGGCCTTAACACTATCCATCACGGAGATAAACCATGGGATTTATGAAGGAGGCCTGGGATATTTTGAAAGAAAATCCTGAAGCCTTAGAGATGGTTAAACAAAACGCCGCTGCCCTTTATAATCAACTAAAACCCCGTTTTCTAGCCGGATGGTTTCCTAAAAGCGCAACGTTATTCGAGCGCATTGAGGCGGTCGAAGGTATCTGTGACTTTCTTTTGACAGAACCGCAGTTCCCAAATAAGTTCCGCGACCGTATGGATTATTTCGAATTCCTGTTGCGAACGATTATGGAAACCGTAGAAGCAAAGGAGCGCGGCATTTTGCTTGAGGACTTCTACTTGAAAGATGAAATTCTTTATTTCCCAAGAGCCTATCAACATATCAAGTCGAAAGCGATTCGAGCAGGGAAAAACCGATTCTTCGGCTGGAATTCATACTATACGTTTTACTCGCTAAAGGTCTATAAGCGGGAAACCTTATTTGGAGAATTTCAAAACCAGCTTGATATGATCGTCAAGACGGGCGGCGGAGCTCGTGAAGACGAGGAATTTAAAAGATATATAAAATCACAAGACATAAACCTTAGCGTACTGCTACAGGGTCTTTGGTTTTACCCGGATAACGGCAGTTATCAGTTTGCAGATTCTTATGCCAGGTCGGGACACAGGGAAAACCGTCCCACCCTAACTTTCAGCAACGCATCAGATGCTCGCAACAAAATCGCCCGGGATCTTAAGTACGTTTTGTCCTTTCAGATATTGTAACCCTGCAGGGAGAATTTAAGGGAGGTTTTTAAAAACTTTTAAGCTGCATTTTATCTGCGAACGTTGGCTTGAAATATATATTGACAACAACTACAGAATATTATTATATATTTTTTATTACCCGCTCAATCTAAGCTATTCATTAATGGTATTTCTCAATATGATTTTAGAACAGTCTAGCGTCTGAAACGGATCCTCTCGTGACTTTTCACATCCAAATCTACATAAAGCTTTTTATTGCCGGAGTGAATCGCTCAAATTTATTTTTTGTTTTGTTCAAGCAGTTAAGCCTGACCCAGTTTGCTTTAATTTAGACCTCGATATAAGCCTGTAAGTCGGCAAAACTGGCTGTTATCAAGCATTTTTCTCTGTTATTGAAATTGTGCAATCATACTTTGGGGGGCATAACAATGAATAAAAACAACCAAACCTCGACATCTCAGCCCGAATCCCCATTAAGGGTATTCAAAAAATTCATAAAAAGATTTCGACTCCCGCGAATTGGTAAAGACGAAGAATTGGGATTGCCCCGATTGATCCTTTCCGGCAAGGTAGCCAGAATTCATGAACAGGAAGCACGGGAACGTTATTGGATATTACGACGCGAACTCGAGATCAGCATTGATGATTACTCTTACGAGTTTGGAATAAATGATTGGCGATACGAGAATGAATCTGAAAAAATCGACAAGCATATTCGGAAATTGGAAAGCAGGCTGGAAAGAAACGCAAAGAGAAATTCCACCGAATTGAAAAAGCGTTATCAGGGTGAAAAGCGACTTCATGCTCACAAAAATGCGTTTAAAAGACTTTTAAATTACTATAAAATACTATTGAAAGATAAAAAGATAATTACTCGAAAACTCTTTCATTTAAATATGCTCTGGCGTGATATGAACTTTGTTCGCACCCGTCTCTTACGGGAGGATTTCAAACGACATGAACGTATTCCGTATCATCTCGATTTTTGCAGAGGAGAGGCTTCCAATTTAGCTGTCAGCGATCGTCCTGAAATAAAGTCCCTGATGAATCAGGCCGCTGAAGAAATCAGCCCTGTCGGCAGCTCAAATCAGAATGGTAATGAAAAGGCTGCGCGGACAATTGTTTCGCTGATGATCCGATTGAATGACATACGGATTAAACGCTTATCCGAGCAGCTTTACAGGAAAAATCTTTATATGATACTCTTGGTTATCCTTTTGGTTCTATCCTTAACCATTTGGAACCTTGACGATAAACTAGTCCCTGAAGCAATAGGCAAATCTGATTCAAAGACGACTTCGATGTTAAATGAGATTGAACAGAAGAAAATTATAGCTCATACACAGGCTCAAAAAAATGAAAACCAGAGATCGATATTTAAAAAATATATTACCCCAGCTTGGATGACGGGGGAAAATTTTTTCCTCAAGTTCATTGACTGGATGGTCAATAATCCTTTGGTCTTTATCTACATGGCCGGTCTCACGGGCGGATTTTTCAGTGCAATGATGCGATTTAAACCGTTGCAGAAACTGCCCGGTGATGAGCTGTATATCCGATGGTATCGAACAACCAAACCGTTTATCGGCGCCTTTGGTGCCATGGTACTCTATATTTTTGTCCACGCAAATTTAGTTGATGCCAATATTGTAAGTAACGAAATAGCGGAAAAATTACTTAAAAATCCTGCTAATGCAACCGGATTTACATTCGGCTTCATAACTGGTTTTTCGGAAAGATTTATTTTACCGAAGATAATTAACTAAAAAAATATTAAACCATCATCAATAGGGAAAAAGAAGAAACGCCTTTTAGTCTTACAGTTTCAGGGCCAAAAGGTGCACGTCCGTTCTAAAAGGGTATGGTGTCAAATCCTGATTAGTGATTTATTTATAAGTCTCTATTCAATAAACAAAACGCGACCCCCCTGATGACGCAACTGTGAGGACAACAAAATAATGAAAAGTAAAAAACAATTGGGCATGACCTTACCGCTGGTTTTTGGCCTGATCTTTATCTTAATAATTAACGCAAACCTGCCACTGAAAGCTGAAAATCGAGAGTTATTCAAGGTTGTCTTCCACGTAGCCTGATTCGACGTAAGTGAAGAAGTCCTGGATGGGCTTAAAGGTGTCGAGCTTGTTTACAGCCACTTTCAAAATTCCGATGAAGTGAACACCGTATGGTACGATCCTGCTTTGACCACTATTGAACAAATGGAGAACGCTCTAAAAGATTCAGGAGGTTACCTGAGAACTATAAATTGAAGTAAGCGTTTAAAGATGGGCGTTCCTGTGTTCACTTTGAACATCCCGCTTTTTCTTACGACACTGTAACTATGAATGATTTTTCACAGGGTGCGGCCTTTGTCGATGGACAACTTGTGTCCATCTCAGAGGCAAAAATCTCGCTTCTCGACTGGGGTTTTCTGCATTCGGATGCAACATATGATGTCGCGCATGTATGGAGGGGGAAGTTTTTCCGACTCGACGATCACATCGAACGCTTTTTTTCCAATATGGAGAGACTGCGCATGTCAATTCCGTATAGCCGCGCCGACTTGCATTCGATCTTGGCTGACTGCGTACGCGCAAGCGGGTTAAACGATGCTTATGTGGAAATGATTTGTACGCGAGGGCTACCAAAGCAGGGCTCACGAGACCCGCGGACATGCACAAACCAATTTTTTGCCTTTTCGATTCCATTTATCTGGATTGCAACTCCCGAAAAACAAACGCAGGGGCTGCATCTTATCGTTAGCCGCTGGCAGCGCATACCACCGGAATCAGTTGATCCTACCGTTAAGAACTATCATTGGCTCGACATGGTTATGGGCCTGTTCGAGGCTTTTGAACGCGGAGGCGAAACTGCCGTTGTCATCGATCCGCAAGGCAACCTGATCGAGGGTCCGGGCTTCAATCTTTTCGCAGTCAAAGGCAGCACATTAACAACACCAGGAAAAGGAGTCCTTGAAGGCATCACCCGCAAAACGGCAATCGAGATCGCAATTGAGTATGGTTATAAAGTTGAACAGCGCAATCTTCCCGCTGATGAAGCGCTTGCTGCTGATGAAGTGTTTGTAACGAGTACTGCGGGGGGGATCATACCGATTGCTAAAATCGATGGGTATGCGATCGGCTCGAATATACCAGGATCGGTTACGAGCAAATTGCAAGAGAGGTACTGGGCGTTACACGAAGACCCGCTTTACACTATAAAAATCGATTATGATTGATAGAAATATGCAGTCAAAATGGGGGAACCAGAGGGGCGCCCAAAAAATTATAAGCTTCTATTATGCTCCATCAATGTCATCGGAAAAGAATGCTCGGTAGTGCCCACAAAGAACCCCACTCGATCCCTGCATCATTTACTGTTGTGACTGCAGAAGATCTCAACATACTCGGGGCATAAATATATAATTAATACGAGACCTTTTCA
>JASFTL010000285.1:0-5679 GCA_050053555.1 Desulfobacterales bacterium | reverse complement strand
ACCAATTCATCGTTTATAAATTGCCTGTGAGACCTTAATACTATGCATGGCACTGCTGGATCCGGTGACGTTTGATTTTTTCCACCAAAGTCGTGCGATTCAGATGAAGTAACTTGGCAGCCTTATTCTTCACCCATTTGGTCTTTTCAAGTGACTGAAGAATTAGGGCTTTCTCAAACTCAGTAACCGCACTGTTTAAACAAATACCATCATCTGAAATTTCAATCCCTTGGGCAGAACGGCAACCATTGGCCGTTTTTAGCTCTAACGGCAGATCATGAGCTGAAAGCTTCCCGTTTCCTTTTAGAACCACCAGTCTTTCGACAACATTTCGCAATTCGCGGACGTTTCCCGGCCATGAATAGTTCAGCAAAATTTGCATGGCATCCTCGGAGATGCCCTCTAACTGTCTGTTGTTCTTGCGATTGCACATTTCCATAAAATAAGCCGTCAGATAGGGTATATCTGATTTACGCTCACGCAAGGCGGGTAACCCGATAGGGATGACGTAAAGCCGATAAAAAAGATCTTCGCGAAAGCTCCCATTTTTGACCTCCTCAGGGAGATCCCGATGGGTTGCCGCGATGATTCGAACATCAACTTTTATGGTTTTAGCGCCACCGACCTGTTCAAACTCACCCTCTTCCAGTACTTTTAAGACTTTCACCTGCAGATCGGGACTCATATCTCCGATCTCATCCAAAAATATCGTTCCTCCGTGGGCCAATTCGAATTTTCCCGATTTGGAAACCGTCGCGCCGGTAAATGCCCCGCGCACATGTCCGAACAACTCACTTTCGAGCAGATTCTCGGGAATCGCCCCACAGTTAATGGAGATAAATGGTTTGTTTTTGCGCTTTGAGTTTTGATGGATGGCTCTGGCAACCAGCCCCTTACCAGTTCCGGTTTCTCCGGTGATCAGAATCGTACTGTCGCAATCGGCGACCTTTTCAACCAGCTGGAAAACTTCCTGCATTTTATGGCTGCGGCCGATAATCGCATTTTGTTCGTCTTCAAGATTTAAATTGGCAAGGGTGAAAGAATTTTTTGCATAATCAGCTGATGCTTTGGTAATGCTCTTGCTGAGGACTGCATTCTGCACATTCTTCTCCTTTAAGAGAATTGACCAAGATAAAAAGAGTTTGCTTCAGACATTGGGTACGATATCGTCATCAATGATAGGATAGAAAGCTCGTTATAGGTGTGAACAAGGCGCAGATTTATTTAGCAATATCCGTGCCGTCAAAGATTTGCGGCTTCAAATATAAAACGACGGCTGGATTAAAAATGCAGACGGTCAAGGGTCCAACGTCCATATGAGGTTGTGGCAAGAATAAACGAATACCATATTTTGTGGAACGAAACGGTCGACACTTATTTGATATCATAATGAAAAAGCCTTAATTTCAGGAATCGCAAAAATGCTCGAAACGCCGCCCAAGCCAAACGTGCACCTCTTTTTTCGCAATTTGCCAAAAAAAGCAAGCCTCTGTGATACGAAGATCGAATAATGATAAAGCGTTTCAGCTGACCCGGCAAACCATTTTATTTTATCCGCTGAAAAGCGTGTCTTCTCAACTGGTGTCATAAATTAAATAAAATTTATAAAAGCAGTTAGTTAAATCGGTCCTGATCCTGAACATCAAGAATAACATCGCCCTTTTGAAACGCACCAACCAGCACCCGGCCGGAATTACATCCTTTTGCAATTTGCAACATCAGGCGTTCAATTTTGCATGCGGTGCCTAAAGGGACCCCGACTTACACTCGCAACTGCGTTTTTAATCACTCTGGATTCTGTGACCGAAAGCGATGATGAACTGAAGGACAGTTTATCCTCAAATTGAGGTGCAGGATATTTATGGGCGCGGAAATGAAACCGGAAGAAGTGCCCGCATCATGGTGTGTAGGTAATAAACAGGCTGATATCATTAAATTCTTTAGATAGCTCCGCTAGGATGGACTCGATGGCCCGGGATCTGATTCTTAGACTCTCCCATGCCTTTTTATCGAGCGGAGGCATTTTATCGTCGCCACCGTAGCCGATATTAAGCGATCTGCATAAGATATCAGCCAAATGCACAATGGCCGATTCAAGCGCAAATCGCCCGGCTTCACTGGGTTGGTGATGATGCAATATCACACGAATTAATTTGGGGGGCAGGTTCCATTTTTCTGCCAGCAGTCGGCCGACGTCGGTGTGGCTGTATCCTAAAATTTTTTGCTCGGCGGTGATCATTAAAATATTTTCAGTTTTAACCAGATTGTTAATTTCCTTAAATGCCTCCGGCATAAAGATCATTTCCACAATCTTTCCGATATCATGCAAGAGACCGGATACAAATAACTCCTCGACCTTATCATATCGCAGGTAGTTGCCGATGACCTTGGCGCCTACGGCACAACCGAGCGAATGATCCCAGAATTGCTCCTGTTTGACCACGCTGGTTTTTCGAGGATTTGAAAAAAGGTCAAATACAGAAGTGGTTAGAAGCAGGTTGCGGATGGCATCGAATCCCAGCAATACAATGGCACCTGTAATGGTCGAAATTCGCTGGGGAAATCCATAAAATGACGAATTGACCAATCTTAAAAGCCTGGCTGCCAGCACCTGATCATCAGTGATGATCCGCGCCAGGTCCCGGGCAGAGGACTTGGGATCATTGACGAGCTCCGTTATTTTGAGGACCGTTCTCGGCAGGGTCGGTAAGTCTTCAACCCGGTCGATGATACGGCCTAAATCATTTGGGCTTGTTTTCGGCATCTTGGTCATTTAAATCTTGCAGCAGCTGCCGCCCGGCGGCTTTCATTATTTCTTCCATCACCGGGTCATCGATGACATCTTCAAACTTGGCTTTCAATTTTTTTTCGATGGCTGCCCGGCTTTCGAATTCAGCCTCAACAGCGGTTTTGCCATTCTCTTTAGGCTTACTCTTGACACGGACGCGCTCAATTCCCCAGGTTTTAAGTATCCAGATTCGCTTTTCCGTCAGAGCGGTACCTTTCTCCAGCAGAAGCAATTCCTGCTGATTATACACCGCATCCTCTAAAATCATACCCGGCTTTAAATTATTAATGCTGATAATCGCCACACAAACCTCGATCTTTATTAATATCAGTCGCTTATATAAATATTCCCCCGCATAACTCGCTGAGTGACTATTGCATACACCTTTAAAACAGTAATTGCAATGGGCTCTAAAACCGAACGCAAATGTTCGCTATTCTAATCAAAAACAATTTTAATTCAATCAATTATGACTTGCAAGTCATTGGCCTTAAATAATGGGTCCCCTTTAATCCCATTTTAATTGGGTCCAAAAAATACTTCAGCAAACGTTAAACCTGCCGATAATACCAAACAATCAGGTCAAACCATCCCGACAGCTATTGTTCATTGAATCACGCTGGGTGGCAAGGGATGTGAGAAAAAAGCGCTAAAGTTATTTGAAATAATTCCGATAACAAAATGGTAGCCGGAAAAAATTAGGGTCTGGAAGGAGGCGAGGCAGTAGCTTTGAGACCGCAAAGCGGCAACCAAAGGCGCTGATTCAATCAGCAAATCATTAACCTGATAGGCAAGAACGCCAAAATAATAACCCTAGAAGAGGAGAAAACATCATGGCAACAGACATCACATTAACTTCAGGAATGCGTGCAAATCTTTTCAGTTTGCAGCAAACCGCAAAATGGATGGAGCAAAGCCAGAACCGCATGGCGACGGGTAAAAAAGTTAATTCTGCTCTGGACGATCCGGTCGCGTTTTTTACGGCCCGCGGTCATGACCAGCGCGCCACCGACCTGGCAGCCCGAAAAGACGAAATGTCAGAGTCGATCCAGACGGTTAAGGCGGCTGACACCGGAATTAACTCGATTTTGAATCTCATCGCCAATGCGAAATCGCTGGCCCAGTCTGCGCTGTCCGGTGAATCAACCAGTTCCATCAATGTATTGGAAACCATGTACAATGAGGTAATGGGCCAAATCGATTATATCGCGGCCGACTCAAACTACAAAGGTGTCAACCTGCTCGACAGCACGGCGATCACGCATGAGGTCAAATTCGACGAAACCGGTGACTCCAAACTCACGATCTCCGGCTTTGATGCCGATCATGACGGCGAGACGCTCTCACTGGCAACGGTGAGCGCAAATGACTGGGTCTCGTCTGGAGTTGCCGACAAGGATGAAATTAATTCCGCGATTTCAAAGCTAGACGACGCAGTCTCAGCGCTGAGATCCGAGGCCAGTAAAATGGCCACCAACCTGAGTGTCATCACGGCGCGCCAGGATTTTACGCAGAATATGATCAACACCCTGAAAGATGGGTCTGCAGCCCTGGTCAATGCCGACATGAACGAGGAAGGTGCCAACATGCTGATGCTTCAGACACGGCAGGCACTGGGTACGACCTCATTGAGCCTGGCGGCTCAAGCGGCCCAGTCGGTTCTGAGATTGTTCTAAGCAACCAGCGACACTGAATTAAATTTGGAGGGGGAGCAATCCCCCTCCAGGTCTTAATTCTTTAAAATTCCTCATTATTTTCTTTTGAACTGGAAAATGCGCTTCATGATAATTTTTATCAGGCGCTTAGCATAGGTGCTCGCCCCGGGGTGAGGTGAAGATCAAATGACCCTGAAAATCACATTGAAACCCCAAGAGAAAATGATCATCGGTGGCGCCGTCTTAATCAACGGCAATCCGAAAAATACGGATTTAATCATCGAAAATACCGTCCCGGTTCTGCGTCAAAAAGATATTTTAAGCGAAAAAGATGCAACATCGCCTTGTCGTCGGATCTATTTCGTCATCCAGCTCATGTACATTGATGAAGCCAATATATTAGCGCATCACAATGCCTATTGGAAGCTGGTACGCGAGCTGTTAGATGCAGCACCGAGCTTAACGGGCTTTATCGATCAAATTAACCAACACATTCTGAGCGGAAGATATTATCAAGCCCTTCAACTGGTCAGAGAACTCATCGCATACGAACAGGAGGTAATTCGCCGTGTCCACTAACCCTATGGAAGCTTATGAATCGGTCAACAAGTCAACCTTATCCGGTCGCGAAATCGAGGCCGCCGTTCTCACCAAAGCAGCACGCAAGCTCAAAGTCTGTCAGGACAACTGGGACGCAGACGATCGGCAAGCCAATTTGGATCTCGCCCTTAAATTCAACCAGCGTATCTGGAGTATTTTTCAGGGTGAGCTTGCCAGAGAAGATAATCCGCTGCCGCGTAAGATAAAGGTCGATCTTCTCAGCTTGAGCGCCTTTATTGACCGACGGATTTTTGAAATCATCGCCAATCCGGCGCCGGAAAAGCTAACGATCATCATCAATATCAACAATAACATCGCCGCCGGTCTTAGAACGCGCCCCTCAACCGATGTTCCGCCGGAATCTGCGGGTAAATAAAGCTTAATTCTCATCGTTGCGAGTAACGGCTTGCGCTATGGTGCCTGCTCCGGGGAACGCATCCATTTTTCCATCGAAGCACGGCATCTCAACCTCCCCGTTTAACCCCAGCCGCCTTCGGCATGTAAAACGTTTAATCCGATTAATCCCACGCAGAAATGGTAGATCAACGACCAACCGCACAGCGCGTGGCCTAAATTTGACTACCATCGGCGGGAAATGACAAAGGCGCGCTGTGCTCCAATCGTTGAAAACAACCC
>JASFTL010000284.1:0-5693 GCA_050053555.1 Desulfobacterales bacterium | reverse complement strand
CAGCCGTTGGCCAGCGTAGCCAATTTGACGGCAGCATTATCCGCATGATTAAAATCACTTTCGTAAACAATGGAGGTCAAATTGCCCAGATCCGATTTGGCGATCTCCGCGCTGCCGGTAAAATGACCGTAATTTTTATTGCCTCCCCCTGGGTATTGCCGCTTGTCAATCAGGCAATAAAACGCGTTTTGGATGGAATTGGCCTTGTCACTTTCTTCGATATACCTGCCGGTACCGAAATAAATCCGCAAATAGGTTGCGCTATCCGAAAATGCCAACGCGGGCACAGCAGTGATGGCCTGCGGATTACCGCTTGAATCCGTGGCCCTAAACAGCACCGTTTTTTTCCAGCCGTCGGCCTCGTAGTCGTAGTAGAACTTCCACAGTTTCCCTTCGGTATCACCGGCATAGATCAGATCGATATATCCGTCCATGTCGGAGTCCAGAACCGCCGGGGAAGACAGGCTATAATACGGACGGGTGCCATTTTTTTCTGCCGTTGTCTCCTGGGTTAATAAAGGCTCTTCTATTTCATCTTCATCATAATCTTCTGGATCAATCCAGATCGGCAGCTTGTTGCCGTTGGCAATGTTCAGCGCCGCAATTTTACCTTTCTCGCTACCGCCGTGGTAGCCGCTGGTGATAATGGCGGCCCAGTTATCGACATTGTCATTGTCGGCCTTGAGTTTGCCGAATGCGGGCACGGTGGAAGACAGATGGTTGTTAAATGGAATGACATCCCACAGCGCGGAGAATTGGTCATGCGCCGGATCGGTCACATCCAGCGCAAAGTACTCCTGCCCGCCCAGGCGATTGCCGCCGATTAAAACCGTCAGCCATTTGCTGCCGTCATAGACATCGGCCGCCGACGGCGTCAGATCGACAAAATACTTGTGACAATCGGCTTCGGTCAGTTTTTTGAGCTTCGCGTGCAGATTTTCAGGGATGAAGGCCCAGTCTTCCGCGCCGGTATCGCCGTCAAAGGCATGCAGCATGCCGTCATTGGCACCTACATAAACCATTGTTTTGCGACTGGCGTGGGCATCTCTAAAGTCATTATACGTCGCTTGCTCCGGATGATCGGTTTCAGAGCCGAACAGCCAGGCGCGCGGCTCTGAGATCGATATGGGGGTCGAATAAATGATGTCGCCCAGCAGCCAGCCCTTGCGGTCTTTGTATTTATCACCGTCGTAGGTTTGATCACCGCGGATATAATTGATGATGTCTGCGACTTCACCCCAATCGCTTTCCAAATTCCATATTTCTCCCAGTTGGGTTTTCACGGCCCCGTCGGAAGACGTGAACACCTGCTTTTTGGGGTTTTGCGAGCTCAAAAAAGTGTAAATCTTGCGATCGGTATACCCGTTGGCCGCCACCCTCGCATTTAAGGCGGCCCCGGCTTCCCAGTCGTGATCGTAATCGGGGTCTTCAGGGGTGTACGGCAGCGTGTAACGCTCCAGATAGCCCTGCCAGGATGAAGCCGGCAAAAATTTGGCCCGAATCAGATAGTCGTCGTCACTGGAAGAGGTGGTGATGGTGGTCACCGCCGTACCGGAAGCCACCTGAGCCAAGATATCGGCCATGGCCGACTGCAGCGCCGCCGTCAGAGACGCGATGGAATTGGCGGTAAAATAGTCCCCGCCTCCGTTGTCGGCCGCGTCCTTTAACAGCTGGTCATCATGATAAAATCCGATCGTGTACGTAATCACATTTTGCATTCCGGGAATATCGGAACGCATATCGTTGGTGTACAAAAATTTGGCAACGTCATCTAGATATTCAACCTCCCCGTTTTCAGTGTCACCGTTTGGATTACCCCGCGTGTCGCAGGGATAGACGGCCCCGTCCAGCGGCATACCATATTCAGAGTTGTTCGGGTCGCTGATGCCCGGCCGGATCTCCTCCGGATCGGCACGCTTGCAGTCCCGGGAATCATTGTCGCCGTCATAGTCCCCGATCACATCGGTAACCACGTCCCAGTCATTGTCACAGTTGGCCTGGCCGTCGGTAAACATGATTACAAAGGCCTGCTCGCAGCTGTGCTGCAGCGGGCTGGTGGTATCGATCGGATTGCCGTGATCATCGGTGATGGATGCCAGGAAAGGATCCAGATCAGTGTCATTGTCATAGTCGTAATAAAAGGTATAGTCGGTGCCCTCCTTATAGTAACCTAAGCCAACAGCATCACCTGAACCTTTGCCCATCCGGTTGCCTTCGCTGTCTTCCACGGTGGCAAAATAGCGGCCGGCGTCGGTCAGGGTTTCGGCCAGGTTGGTCCAGTGGCGCGCTCCGGTATCGTCGCGCCAGTCATATACGCCCGCCGGCATGTGGGTATTGATATAATCGATAATATAATCGGCCGACGTCTCAAAGCTGCCGGTATGGCCGTTGGGCACCAGCACTCTGCCGCCTTTGATGGCGTTGTGTTTTCCGACAACGCCGCCGGGCCGGCCGCCGTCCTTCCAGGGCGTTCCGTCGAGCCGCATCAAACCGAAGCGGATGTTTTTGTTGGACGCCAGAAAATCCAGCAGGGCCTGTTTGGCTTCATCAAAACGCGTTATGCCGTCGCCGTCATCACTATCCATGGATCCCGACGTGTCGAATATGATCATCACATTGGGCGAGACACCGGCCTGGGCAAACGGCGGTGCCGGACAATCCCCCAGCCCGGGCGTGATGCTGTCGCCGACAACGGCGGTCACATAGACATGGTTGTTAAACGCGTCCGTAATGGTAATCGTCACGGTGCCGGCACCGACTCCGGTAATGGTCGCCGTACTGCCGCTGATGGTCACCGTGGCCACGCCGGTATTGCCGGAGGTCGCCGTGTAGCCGGGTTGGCCGCCGCTGACGATGACGTCGGCCTGATCCGAGCCCGGCGTCAGATAAAGGTTAACATTGGTGGGCGCGGCCGACAGTGTCGGGGTTACGGTGACACTCACATCGATGCTGTTGCTGTCAGCGTCGGTGACCGTAATCGTGGTGGTCCCTGCGCTGACACCGCTGACGGTCATGGTCGTGCCGGTTATGCTGGCGGTCGCAATCGAAGAATTGTATCCGCCGGCGCTGTAAGGGCCCGTTCCGCCGCTGATGGAAACCGTGGCGTCATCTCCTTCGAAGACACTCACAGATGCCGGATTGACGCTCAGCGCGCCCCCGCCGCCGATGTACTGGGTATCCACTACAACATTGTCCATATACAGAGTATGCGACTCGGTCTTGGGCTCCTGCCAGCTAATTCCCGCCGTGACCCGGACAACACCGTTGGTTCCCAGGTTGACGCCGGTGGCCTCGATATCCAGGTTGCCGTCGATCCACAAACGCGCTTCGCCGGCATTAACATCGATCATCATCTCGATACTGTGCCACTCGTTCTTGGTGATCACCGTTCCGGTGGCATGACCGTAAGCCTCACCGGCAATGGAGTTCCACAGATAAAGGGTATCGGTCTCATCATAGGTAACAGAGAGGAGATTGTTCCAATTCGTGTGAGCATATTTTAGCAGGGTGACATAATCTGATACGTTAAAAAAACTGTCAAAATAAAAATACGCCCGCATATAAAGCTTGTTTTGAGCCGCAAAGGTCTTGGTCACCCAGGCCTGACCGCCGGTTTCTATAGGATCGGTAAAGCAGAAAAGCGCATAGTTTCCTTCATAGACGGTAGAACCTGGAAGAGCTTGCACCTGATCGCCGGGCTGGGTATGACCGAAGTCCCAGGCGCTCTTGTCGCCGCTTTCAAAACCGTCTTCGAAGAGATAGGCATTCACACCGCCGGCCAGGCAGAAGGTGGCCAGCATGGTGATGGCCGCTATGCGCATGGCCCGTTTCGGTACGAATATATGCAGCAATAACATCAGCATAGCACCGAGACCGCTATATTGCATTTTCGATATTTTCATTTCAAAAATCCCCCTTTATCCTTCACTCATACTGCTTATATTTTTCAATTTTATCGAGGCCGACGACAATCTGGGATGAAGCGCCCCGGGGAGCTGACCCAACTGAAGTCAGGGTAAAGGGCCGCTCGATGAAAACCGTGGCCTCCCAGCCGTCGTCATAGACGGGATTCTGGGATACCCCGGTTACCTCATAGCTAACACCGTCGGCTATATCTTTGGGGCCTAAATTGACACTGTCCGATGGATTGGTCTGCACGATCTGAACCGCCAGTTCCTGCCAGCCGCTTTCAGCCGCATAAAAAGCCGTTTTATACAGTTGCGAATTGGTCGTTATTTTCAATTCGGTGTTGCTGTTCGATGTGGCCGACATTCCAATGATGGTCAGCAACACCAGTACCAGCAGGGCGACAAGTATGGCCGACCCGTTTTCATTTTTGAGAATTGGCTTCATGTTCATCATGGTTCTAAAATCCTTTTTGTTCCGAGCTCCCTGTTTTATCATCCGTCATTCCCTTACCCCCGTAATCGCTTTTAGGCGCCGCTAAATATTGGCCTTAACAAAGCTCAGGCTAACCATCTGGCGTCCCGCCGCGGGATCACAATCAGCCGGGGCGGCCTGATTTTCTTGCCAGCACACCCTTATCTCGATGGTGGCGGTGCTCGCGATCGGATTATCTAAGGCCACAAATTGTTCTATGGTATACACATTCGCGTACCAAGCGGGGTCGTCGGGATCAGTGGGCAGAAAGTTCCGTCCATCCGGCAAGGTGGCGTAGTCCATCGACAGCCTGTTTTCGGCCCATTTTGCGGCTAAAATCGTCGCTTCGGTGCGTAATTTTGCGGTCGCATTATTGTGAATGGCCGCAATCTGCATGGTCCAAACCGCCAAAATTCCAATGGCGAACACGGACATGGCAATCAGCACCTCAATAAGCGTAAATCCCTGGTTTTCTTTTGTTTTGATCATTATGAATCCACTAAACGGGTTAGGGTGCATTTTAATTCATCCTCAATCAAAATTCAGATTTCGGCACCGGACTTCATTTTTATAGGTCAGGGTGCCGTCATCATCCTGGACCGTCAATATGATTTCCACCCTGCGAATCAGGTCGAGGTCGGTCGCAGGCACCCGATTCGGCGTCAGGTCGGTGTCGATTAGAGAAGCGCCGCTGGCATCGAGATAATCAAATTGAATCGAGTTGATATTGTCGGACGCGATTTGATCGCCGTAACCCGCATTTCGGATTAAAGAGGTTCCGACCAACCGATACTTTATGGTTTCACCGGCACCCGAGATCAAATTATCACTGTATCCGCTTTCATCGGCTTCATCCGGTTCATCCGTGGTGCCATCGCCATCATTATCAATACCGTCTGATTCCTGGCCGGCGGTGTCCTCGTCGACTGCACCGTCAAAGTCATTGTCAATGCCGTCTGTTTCTCCCCCGATAATGTTCATCGTAAATTCAATCGTATCGACTTTGGCATCAATGATTCCCGCAATATCATCTTCAGTGGGATCGAATCCTGCCAAGCGGATGTCCCTTTCCATCAGGAATGAAACCGCTCTCAAATTCTGCTGCCGTTCGACAATCTGCTGCTGTTGACGATGTGATTTTGATTGCGCCCAGTACACGGAAAATATTCCTGCCATAACGATCGAAGAAATCGCCGTAGCGACAACCACCTCTATGAGTGTGAATCCGTTCTTTTTCATTATCTTTGCTTCCACCTTAAAAATTGGATCCAGGCGAATTAATCCTGAATCCTGACCGTCCCCCCGATGAGCAC
>JASFTL010000283.1:0-5700 GCA_050053555.1 Desulfobacterales bacterium | reverse complement strand
CCATGAGTGCCTTTTTCCAGATCGATTTCACCGGTGACTACCAGGCCGGTGTTGATGCCACTGTGCATCACCAGGGGTTGCTCGATACGTTCTTCATATTGAGGGCTTAGCGAATTGACCAGGCTGTGGATTTCGCGGGCGGCTTTTATGGCCCGCACCGGATCATCCTCGTGGGCCTCGGTGGCCCCGAAAAGGGCCATGACCGCATCGCCGGC
This sequence comes from Desulfobacterales bacterium, assembly GCA_050053555.1. Lineage (GTDB taxonomy): Bacteria > Desulfobacterota > Desulfobacteria > Desulfobacterales > JAHEIW01 > JAHEIW01. Next base: position 5,485 of record JASFTL010000283.1, on the reverse strand, counting down.
AAACTTTTCGACAAAGCCTTCATATTTGGTGATAATTTTCGAGACTTCATCAAAGATTTTAGCGGTGATTTCTTTGACTTCTTCAGGATCCAGGCGTTCGCTCATGGCGGTGTAACCGCTAAGATCTGAAAACAGGGCGGTCACATGCTTGCGCTCGCTGGCAATGGGTGTTGGGGCTGGGGTGTCTTTGGCCGGGGCAGGCTCCGGGATTTTGGCTTCGGCTTCTTTAGGTTGCGCTAATTCCTGGCCGCAGGTGTCGCAAAACTTGGCTCGGGGTGGCAGGGACTTTTCGCAGTTGGGACATTTGATTCCCAGCTCGGCGCCGCACTCTAAACAAAAGACCGCTTCTTCCCTGTTGTCAAACTGGCAATCTGGACACTTCATTTTTGATATCTTTCCCTCACGCAAACCCGCCCGCCTCGCCTTGCGGTCTGGCATGGCGGGCGTGGGACGCAAAGTCGCAAATAAAAATAGCTTTTACGCTTTCCATGAAACCTCATGTAATTTTATATGGTCATCAAAACCCTTGAGTTTGAACTTGCCCTTTTCGGTGAATCTGAATTTGCTGCCGGCTGCCAGCTGTTTGGCAATATCGGAGATTATAATCTGCCCGCCTTCGCATTCTGAAACGATTCGCGACGCCAGGACCACCGCCTGGCCGAAAGGGCGCCGGCCTTCACGCCTGACAACCTCACCGGTATTGATGCCGATGCGGATTTGAATTTGAGAAAAATTTTGTGTGATTTCTTTCTGGATTGCGCAGGCGCACTTAATGGCGGCCGTTGCCGACTCAAAAGACAGCATGAAGCCATCTCCCAGGTTTTGCAGCTCTGCCCCATTGTATTTTTGGATTTGATATCTGATGATTTTGTCATGTTGCCGGAAAATATCGCGGGCATCGGCATCGCCGAGCCGGTTGACCAGATCCGTGGATGAAACAATATCTGTAAACACAATGGTCGCCTGCTCTGCTATTTCAGATTCTTCGTCGGAAAAATCTTGATTATCCTCATCTGCGGAATTGGATTTTTTGATACCGGCGAATTCCAAAACTTCATCAATGAGTTCATTTGATTTTCCATACCATGGGGGATGAACGTTTCCGCCGAATAGCTTAAAATGTGCATCAGGGATCTCAGCGGCCAGCTGCCGACCATGACGGATTAAAATTGCTTTATCATCGTCCCGATGTAAAATCAGAGTCGGGCGTTTAATGCTGGAAAGAAATTTTCTTACATCAACTGAATAGCAAAGTTCCAGCAGCTTGGCTGCCATTTCGGGACTGGATGACAATCGTTGGAGCTTGGCAAGGCTTTGAAGTTCGTCCGAATTCGCTCCTGGAATAAAAATATCGGCAAGTGCTTTAGAACCCAGTCCCCATGAAGCTTTGATTAAGGAAATTACGGCAGCTTGGACCTTTTTTTGGGCGAGGGCCTCCCCAGCTGCATAGGTCCCGTAAAGTATCAAACGAATCACTCTTTTCGGATGGCGGGCTGTATACGCGATTGCCAAGGGGCCTGACATGGAGGCCCCAAAAAGACTGAATTTTTCAAAGCCGATATGATCCACGACTGTTTCAAGGTCTAAGAGTTCGGATTCGAGCGTAAATTCCGTTCGATTCCTATCAGATTGACCGCAGCCATGCTTATCGTAAAAGATGACCATCAAGTGTTGACTGAGTCGTTTCAGAAATTGATTCATAAACTGATCTTCTAGAAGAAAGGAAAGACTTGTCACCCAGGGAGGCGGCATTACTAAAGGGTGGCCCTTACCAAATATTGAGTAGGCAATATTTACACCGTCTTTCCTTTTAGCAAATTTGACCGAAGGCTTCATCTATCAATCCTTTAGATCAATGCTATTTGAGAATTTTAGAGATCTTTCGCCAACAGGCGGCCAATATTCCCCAACAGCTCGTTGAGTGATTTGTTGTCAGAGGAAATTAAAACTATACAGATGGACAAAAGTTTAGGGTGAGACTAATTTTGAGTGCTCCGCTTCCGCATCAGAATGAATTTTGGAGAAAAGCCATATCGAGAACTGGTTTCTACTATAATTAAAATTTTGCCTGCCGTCTGTCAACAAAAAGCATCTGGGGAATTCATAAAGAGACAATTGCTGGTATCCAAATTAAAAAGAAGATTGACTACAATTATATAGGAAGGATAATTAATATTTAAGTAAAACTAGTTTTTTAGGATTTGGGTGATCTTCCCCGAGAGCTCCTCCATCGTAAAGGGTTTCTGCATAAAGCCGTCACAGCCGCGCTCCAACAGCTCAATGGCCTGACCGTCAACACTGTATCCGCTGGATAGCAGGACCTTCACCTCCGGATTGATGGATTTGATTTTGTCATAGACCGCCCCGCCGCCCATATCCGGCATGATGATGTCCAAAATGACCATCTTGATTTTATTTTTGTTGGCTTTAAAAACGTCGACCGCCTCGGTGCCGTTATGGGCTTTGAGAACGGTGTATCCTAATTTTTTAAGCATGTTGGCACCCACGTCCAGCACCAATTCCTCGTCATCGACAATCAGCAGGGTGCCGCTGCCCTTGATGAGTCTGGCCTTCGCTTCTGCCTTGTCTTCGATCCCTTTTTCAGTAGCGGGCAGAAAAATGGTGAAAGTTGTACCGTGACCTTTTTCAGATTCAACATCAATATATCCATCGTGGCTCTTGATAATACCGTAAACCGAGGCCAATCCCAGACCGGTGCCGCGCCCCATATCTTTGGTTGTAAAGAAGGGATCAAATATTCGTTCGAGCGTCTGAGGGTCCATGCCAATACCGCTGTCGGTGATGGTGAGTTGAACATATTTACCGGGCTTGGGATCATAATGGTTGCTTTTGATATTCAAATGGGTCTCATTTTTTGTTGTTAGAATAAGCTTGCCGCCGCCAGGCATCGCATCGGCTGCATTCACATAGAGGTTTAACAACACTTGTTCGATCTGTCCCTGGTCGGCTTCAACCGGAAACAAATTTTTATCAAATTCCCGGTGGATGGTTATTTCTTTGCGGGTGCGTCCGAATGTGTCTGCGCTTTCATCCAAGATCTGGTTTAAATCAACAGACTTTACATTAAATTTTCCTTTGCGGGCATACCCCAGCATCTGCCGGGTGAGCTGCGCACCGCTTTTAACCTGCTTTTCAATTTTTTTTAAGGGTTCAAAAAATGGATGGTCATTTTCAATTTCAAAAAGCATCAAAGATGTATTGCCCTGGATATTCATCATAAGGTTGTTAAAGTCATGGGCAATACCGCCGGCTAATGTGCCAAGGGCTTCAAATCGCTGCGCTTGCTGAAATTGCACCTCCAGTTTTCTGCGCTCTTCTTCCGCCCTTTTACGCTCGGTGATATCGACGATAAAGCCCCTTAAACCAACCGGTTTGCCTGCTTTAAAAATCGGGGCTGAATGAATCATCACCGGAAAGGTGCTTCCATCTTTGCGCAGGGCCGTATACTCATTGATGCCGCTTTTTTCGCCCTTCAATATCTTGGTGACGTTGTTCCGAGCGCGCTCGCGATCTTTGGGAATGATCATGTCAAAGCTTTTTAATCCTTTTTTAAGATCCTGTGGCGTATAACCGAAATAGTTGAAAGCATTGCGATTTACAAATGTCAGATTGCCTTCTAGATCGACTTCAAAAACAGTTTCCGGCATTAATTCGGCCAGCTCTCTGAATCTTTCTTCGCTTTCGCGCAGAGCGACTTCCGATTGCTTGCGGTCGGTGATATCTTCGGCAATCCCGGCGACGCGGACCACCTGCCCCGCTTTGTCTTTAATCGCAAAACCTCTGTCCGACACCCAGCGTACAGAGCCGTCCGGGCGGACGATACGATACTCTCTTTTCTCACCTCCGCCGGTCTGGATAATTTCTTCAAAGGAGCTGCGGGCATATTCCAGATCATCCGGGTGGATGCTTTCTGCCCATTCATCATAACGATGGTAAAGGCCCTCGATGGATCGTCCCCAGATGACCTCATAGGCCGGACTGACATAGATGACCTTTTGTTTTTCCCAGTCAAACAGCCAGAAGACCTCCCGAATGTGATCGGCCATTTCGCGAAAGCGCTCCTCACTTTTTCGCAGATTCTCCTCGGCACGCCGGCGCTCCTTCATTTCACCGTTCAACTGTTCAAAAGCTTCGCGATACCGGTTTTCAGATTCTTTCAACGTCTGCTGGTTGTCCATTAATTCCAGTTGATATCCCTTTTTCAAGCGCTCAAAAAAGAATGACGCTACCATGACCATGATAAACGAAATATAAAATCGTAATTTAAGTTCTTGAATCAATATTTGCTCGTTTGAAGGAAAAAACTGTCCCAGAATTAATAACCCACAATATAAAATCGACACCCAGATCAATGCCCTTACAGCGCCAAGCGCGAAGAACACCATCACCGGAAAAAGATAAGCCCATGGAATCCTACTAAAATCACCCTGGAACCCAATTGAGTAAGCCAAATAGATTCCAAACAGGATGAATACGATTGTAAAGAAATATCGAAAGATCGGCCCTTTTTTTACCTTGTAACTGGGTTTGTTGATGATAAAGAAAAGGCCGGTGATTAAGGAAAAAATTAAAAATAAAACCAGGGCCACAAGATATTTGCCAGTGAGAAAGTCATGAATCATGAATATACCCAATATGGGCAGGCCAACGATCATGAACACTTTGATCAGATATTTTTGGTAGTTCAATTCCATTAATTCGGGGAGATTCACGTCTTCCTGGCTGTCTATAAAAGCCATTTTTTCATCCCTCCTCCTAGCCGTAAATTTTAAGCTTGAGCGCGCAGGTCTGAAAATTACATGACAATATGATTATACTCTTAAAACGGCTTATTGCCAAAATTTTCTTTGTGATCGGTACCGTACCATAAGACACATATTACCTATATAATTGAAAAAATACTCAATATGAATTCTATTCACATAAAATCACAGCTGAGCCGCATCCGATGGCCGAAGTCAGCAACAGACATTCCTATCAGTTTTATCCAGAAGTTGATTTGGGTGGGGATTAAAATGATCTTGATCGCCTGATGCGGGAAATTGAAAGCATCCCGGGAGATATGGGCGTAATTGTGAGGGGTCCGATCCGGACAGGGTTCGCCCTTTTGCCTTAGAGGCAATAAGGCATCTGAGTCTTCGCCCCCCCCTGGCCGATGCTACCGATGCCTTGTCGCCCTTCGATGTGCCATCCGGCTATCCTTCAGAAGGCTTTCTAAAAATTGTTGATTCAAATAAGCATCGATGTGATGATACTTTTTCGCAATCTTTGCTTGAATCATTTCAGCTACCAGTCGCTCTTTGTTGACCTTGAAAAATGTGGCCTTTTTCATCGCCAGTGTTGCTTTTTTGCGAATATGTTGGAATCTTGAATCTTTTAACAGACGCTCTTTCAGATTGCATGCGGAGATATATTTATCAATATAGCTTTCATATAAGCGAGCAGCAGAATCATCAGGTAATGG
>JASFTL010000282.1:0-5714 GCA_050053555.1 Desulfobacterales bacterium | reverse complement strand
TAGCCACCGCATTGGCGGAACGCTGCACCGCTTTGTAAAGATTATTACCGGTATTTAAATCCGGGAATATAAATACGGTGGCATTGCCGGCAACCTCGCTCTTCGGAAGTTTGGTTTTGGCTACTCCGGCATCCACGGCGGCATCATACTGAATAGGGCCTTCTATTTTTAAATCCGGGCGGCGCTCTCTGGCGATGCGGGTGGCTTGCCGCACTTTATCAACTTCTGCGCCTTTGCCGGATTCCCCGGTCGCATAGGAACACATCGCAATACGAGGCTGAATTCCATAAATGGCGGCGGTTTCAGCGGAGCTGATGGCAATTTCTGCCAGCTGCTCTGCATTCGGATCGGGATTGACCGCACAATCTCCGTAAACGAGAACACGGTCTGCCAGGCACATCAAAAAAACACTGGAGACAACGGAAAAACCGGGTTGGGTGCGAATGATCTGCAGCGCCGGCAGAATCGTCTCTCCCGTCGTGTGGATAGCGCCCGAAACCATGCCATCAGCATGGTCTTTGTATACCATCAGCGTGCCAAAATAGCTGACGTCAGTCACTGTATCGCCGGCTATTTTTTCGGATATGCCTTTGTGCTTACGCATCTTATAATAGGTTCGGGCAAAATCCTCGCGAAACTCGGATGTGAGGGGATCGATAATCTGAATTCCCTCCAGGTTGATACCCAGGGCGCCGATTTTATGGTTGATCTCCTTCGGGTTTCCCAGCAAGGTGATGTCAACCACCCCCCGGCGCAATAGAATTTCACTGGCCCGCAAAATACGTTCTTCTTCGCCCTCCGGTAGAACAATGTGTTGGCGATCGGTTTTGGCGCGCTCGATGAGTTTATATTCAAACATGATGGGAGTCATCCGACTGGAATGCACGACCTCAATGCGATCCTCGAGTTGTTTTGTATTCACATGGGATTCAAAAACACCCAGGGCTGCGGCGATCTTACGGTCGTTTTCAGGTGTTAGCGCCGATCTTACCCTACTGGCATTCATGGCGGTGGTATAGGTATCGGTTTCAACAAGCACAACCGGAATCGGCGATTGTTTTTTTAGGCCTTCCATCAGACGCTGGACCTGATCTTCAGGTGTCAGGCCCCCGGTCAGAAGTAATCCGGCGATATTGGGGTAGGTTTTAGAAACGGTTGTCGCCAGGCTTCCCAGAATCACATCGGCGCGATCTCCCGGCGTGATAATCAGATCGCCGTCTGTGATGTGATCCAGAAAATGCGGCAGGTTCATGGCCGCAACCTTGAAATCATACACATCGCGGTTCAATCCTTCCGGATCTCCGTGCATGATCTGAGCGTTCAGGTTTCGAGCGATTTCACCGACCGTTGGTTTTCCGAGGATTGGCGCTTCGGGTAGGATGTAAATCAGCTCTTTCTTTAGACCCATTTTCTTTATTTGATGGTTAACGTCGGTGACTCGCTCGATATCCACGCGGTTGATAATCGTCGCTACGACCGTGCACCCTTTTTCTTCGAAAGACTCCTGGGCGACCTGCATGGCATCTATGGTTTCATCGGTTGATTTGCTGCGTCCATTGACCAGCGCCAGAATCGGACTTCCCAGATGGTTGGCCACCTCGGCATTAAAGTCGAACTCAAAGGCAGATCCCACGCCGGTGAAATCCGTGCCCTCGCACAGAACAAATTGACATTTGCTTTCCAGCTGCTTGTACTGTTTTAGAATGTTTTTGAAAACGCTGTCAATTTGTCCGTCGGCAACGAGATCGCGGGCCTCTTCATGCGTATAGGCCATCATCTCTTCATAAGACAGATCCAGATTGTAGCGCGATTTTATGAGCCGGATGTTATTATCCGGTTCTTTTGCGGAGGGAACCACCGGACGAAAATAACCGACCCGGCGGATTCGTCTTGACAGCAATTCCATGATGCCGAGGGCAATGACCGACTTACCGCTGCCGGGTGCCATTGCGGCGATGTACAGATTGTTTGCCATTTTTTATTCCTTAGTGGGCTTCGAAAGTATTATCATTCGCTTCTTCAAAGTCAACAATAGAGAATGACGCCATCAATTTTGCCGGGACCATATAGACCGGGTTGTCCTCAAAACCCAAAATGCAAATTTCGATTTTTAGAAACCCTTCATTTTCAACCCGTGTTGAGGGTTTTAGGGTTCTTTGGAGGGGTTTGTGATCAATTTGCATATTGAAATCATTTGATATTCGCATTTTATGCTTGCGCTTCCCATTTATTATGATAAAAAATTAAGGGGGCATGCGAATTCGATCCAGGAATTGATGCCTCTCACCTGGGATAGCGTTTCAGCTATCGATTTACACTTTTGGGCTCAAAAGGGGGAATCATTCACATGGCAGAAGAAAATTCTAGCGAACAAGATCCTTCCGACGCTATCGCTGTAGAAAGGCCAGGCAATCCGTTCACCTGGTTTTTTCATCCATTCGGGGCAAGAGCCATCCGGATCAACGGCAGCCTGGGTGCCATAGCGATCTTCTTTTTCCGGGCCTTTATCATGATTTTCCATCCCAAGCAGTTCTCCGCGATCGTCCAGCAGGTATACTTTATCGGAGCAAAGTCTGCGCAAATCGTTATGCTGGTGGGGTTTTTTACCGGCATGGTATTGGGTCTGCAACTGTATCATGTGCTGGTTAAATTCGGTTCGGTGGGGGTGCTGGGTACCGCAGTGGCCCTGTCGTTGATCAGAGAAATGGGGCCGGTTTTAACCGCCATTATGATAGTCGCCCGGGCCGGGTCTGCCATGACCGCCGAGATCGGCATCCAGCGCATATCCGAGCAGATCGATGCCCTTCACACCATGCGCATCGATCCGGTGGGGTATTTGATCAGCCCCAGGATTGCGGCTGCCGTCATCAGTTTTCCGATATTGACCACCTTTTTTGACTTTATCGGTATTCTGGGCGGGTGGATCAGCGGCTGCGTCTTACTGGGGGTCAATTCAGGCTCTTATTTTTACCGGGTCATTTCTGCCACCGAGATGGCAGACATCACCGGTGGGCTGGTAAAATCCATGGTCTTTGGTCTTCTGGTGGTTACCATCTGCTGTTTTCAGGGTTTTTTTACCCATATGCGCACCGACAGCTTTGGTGCCAGAAGTGTGAGCCTTTCCACTACTTCGGCAGTGGTGATCTCATGCGTGATGATCCTAATTTCAGATTACGTCGTAACCTCTTTCATTTTGTAGGGACCTGTTATGGAAAAACAGCCAATCATCGAATTCAGAGGGGTGACCAAAACATTTGACGTGCGGACCATTCTGGATAAGGTCGACTTTAAAATCTATGAGGGTGAAGTGACCACCCTTATCGGTTTGAGCGGTACCGGCAAGAGTGTGACGCTCAAACACATCATCGGCCTGCTCAAACCGGATGAGGGTCAGGTTTTGTACCGGGGCAAACCCATTGATCAAATGAACAAACGCGAGTGGAATGCGTATGTCAGCCAGGTCAGCTATATGTTTCAAAACAACGCCCTTTTTGACTCGATGACGGTTTTTGAAAATGTGGCTCTTCCGCTGCGCCAAACCACCCATCTGGGCAAAAAGGAAATTGCACAAAAAGTCATGGCCAGCATCGACCAGACCGAGCTGACCGACGTGTATGATAAATACCCCTCTGAATTATCAGGCGGCATGCAGAAGCGCGCCGCCCTGGCCCGGGCGCTGGTCACCGATCCTTCCCTGGTGCTCTTCGATGAGCCGACCACCGGGCAGGACCCCATCCGAAAGAATGCCATCCTGGGCATGGTCGCTGAATATCAAAGCCGTTTTGGTTTTACGGCGCTTTTGATCAGTCATGAAATTCCGGATGTGTATTTTATCTCCAATCGTATTTTAGCCCTCTACGATAAGAAAATCGTTTTTCAAGGCACGCCGGATGAGTTTGAGGAGTTTGAACATCCGTTCCGCGAAGAAATCCTGACCAGCCTTGAAAGCTTGCAGGAAGATATCACCGGACTGTACTCCAAGCGCCACTTCAAAGTCCGTTATCAAACCGATCTGAGCAAGCGCCAACCGGATGCCATGTATGCGGTTGCCATTTTTGCGCTTGAAGATATCGATCTTGTCAGCGAGAACCTGGGCCACGATGCGACCCAGGAGATAATCAGAGCGCTGGGATCCTATATTAATAAACACTTTGGTGCTGTGGGCGGGTTTTCCGCACGGCAGACCATTAATGAATATGCGACGGTGCTGCCTTACTCGGACCTGGATGAAGCGCAGCGCATTATGGTGGATTTTAAAAAGGATTTTTTGGCGCACGGATTGCCGAACATTCAAAGCCTGGTCGAGGGGGAAAAGGCCTCAGATGATTGCTTCGAATTCAATATTCTTGCCGGCCTGGCTCAGGGCAAGCCCCAAATTGAGATAGAATCCGTTATGGAATTTGCCAGATTTAATCAAAAACCGATTGCACGCTTTCAATGTGAACGCGGAGGTAAAACCAAATGAAAAAATATACACAGGAAACAGTCGTCGGAATTTTTGTGGTCATCGGGTTGCTTGCGATTGCTTACATGACCGTAAAACTCGGTAATGTTGGATTCCTGGGCGAGAACACCTACTCTTTATATGCCAAGTTCAGCAATGTGACCGGTCTCAGGGTCGGCAATCCCGTGAATATGCTCGGACTTGAGATCGGCCGGGTAGAGTCTTTCAAGATGGACCAGGAGAACCAGGTAGCGGTCGTTGAATTCAAAATTAATAAGGACATCGAAATTTTCGATGATGCCATTGCCTCCATCAAGACCGAGGGACTTATCGGCGATAAATATGTCAGCATCGATGCCGGAGGCGGAGGTGATTTGCTTGAAAACGGTGATATCATCACCGATACCGAATCTCCGACGGATATTATGGAACTTGTCAGCAAATATGCTTTCGGAGACGTCAGCAGTAAGTAATAATAATCGAATTGGGTATCTCGAATTGGGTATCGGATATTTGGTATTCGGCCATATCGTTTGCGGATTGATTTTTTAAAGATAACCGAATCTCAATATTAAATTTTTAAATTTTCATTTTTCAAGGGGGAAAATCAGATGAAAAGGAGATATATCGGTCTGAGTTTAATTCTGCTGGCTGTTTTTTTGATCTCACCGCTACATGTCTTTGCGGATGGAGCCAAAGCAACTGTTGAAGCGCAAATCGAAAAAATACTGGCAAAAATGAAGGAACCGGCGTTTAAGGAGCTCCAGCGAGACGCCAAATTAGCTGAAATCCGTAAAATTATTAATGAAATATTCGATTATAAGCAGCTATCGCGACGCACGCTCGGCCGCGAATGGCGAAAATTCAAACCGGAACAGCAAACGGAATTTATCGATCTTTTCAGCAAGCTCCTGGAAAATGTTTATGCCGACCGCGTTTTGGCCTACACCCATGAAAAAATCGAATTCGGCAAAGAAACCGAACTCAAAAAGGGCAGAGTGGAAGTTGAAAGTTATATCATTACGCTGGATAACAAAAAAGTTCCGCTCTTTTACCGAACGTCGAATAAGACCGGGCAATGGAAGGTATATGATGTCGTCATCGAAGGGGTCAGCATGATCAAGAACTATCGCGGGCAGTTCCGACAGATTCTTTCTCAAAAGAAGCCTGAAGATTTGCTGCAAACGTTACGGGAAAAAGTCAAAGAAAAGCCGACAAGTTAAAGCATCCAGCACACCATCTCATACGATGACGTCTTATCATCAATTTC
>JASFTL010000281.1:0-5723 GCA_050053555.1 Desulfobacterales bacterium | reverse complement strand
TGCGGACCGCATGCGGCCGGAGCCCCTAACGGGTCGAAGTCCTATGCGGGTCTATCGACAATAGAGCATAGAAAAACTCCCCGACCCCTCAACTAATTAACTACTCGACGAATCAACGATTTAACTAAATTTGAAGGTTGATTACCAATCGGCTTAATTGTATAAGTGTTATTTTCAAGCTTATTTAAAGCCAGACGAAAATGGCCAGATGCCAGTGGCGATTATCTTAAAGGAGTATGGACATGCCCAATTACAAGCTAAAAGAAGTTAAAGCCTTAAATTACGAAAGACCGGAAATTGTAAACGGCTACACCGATCAGACCTTATATTTAAATCTTTCTGACGACAAGATTGCCATAAAGCCAGTCGCTGAAAAAACGAAAAAAACATTTACCGGCGGCAAAGGATATAATCTCTGGCTGCTTTGGAATGCCGTCCAGCCGAACACGAAGTGGAATGATCCTGAAAATGCCCTCTGCATTGCCGCCGGTCCATTAGGCGGCACGCCTATTTATCCGGGTTCAGGTAAAAGTATTGTGGCAACTCTGTCCCCGACAACTGAATCGGTGATGGATTCCAACGTAGGCGGCTATTTCGGCCCGTATCTAAAATTCTCGGGCTTCGATGCCCTGGAAATCCAGGGCAAAAGTTCAAAGGAGGCCGTTGTTTTTATCGATGGCGTCAATCAAAAAATTCAGATCTTCGCAACCGGTGGGCTGCCACAAAACGCCTATGAGCTGTCTGCAGTTTTGACCGAACACTTTGCCCAGGGAAAACCCCGCAACATCTCGGTTGTTTCAGCGGGTCCCGGAGCCAAAAATACCCTGATCGGATGTCTGAATTTTACCTGGTACGATCCCAAACGCAAACGTGCCCGTTACAAGCAAGCAGGCCGTGGAGGCGTCGGGACCGTTTTTGCCGACAAAGGATTAAAGGCGGTGGTGGCTTGCTGGAATAATGTCACCGCTGACACCAATAATCCGGCGGATAAAACGCGTTTGAAAAATGTGGCCAAAATGCATTCGCGCGAGATTGTAGAACTGGATCCCAAACAAAATGAAATGGCTAAAATCGGCACCACCCATCTGGTCACCATCATGAACGATCATGATCTGCTTCCCACCCATAATTTTCGTTATGGCCAACACCCCCAGGCCCCCAATTTAGGCCAGGAAGTCTACCGTAGACTTTTTGATCCGGGCTTTGACGGCTGCTGGATGGGCTGTACCGTCGCCTGCTCGCACGGCATCAAAGATTTCGTACCGCTGACTGGACCCTATAAAGGCAAAACGGTTTTTGTCGACGGGCCGGAATATGAAACCGTCGCAGGCTGCGGTTCCAATCTGGGCATATTTGATCCCCACACCGTCGCTGAAATGAATTTTTATTGTGACGCGTATGGCCTCGATACGATCTCGGTGGGTACCGGCATCGCCTTTGTCATGGAATGCTTTGAAATGGGGCTGATTAACGAGACCCATACCGGCGGTATGGATCTTCGCTTCGGCAACCGTCTCGGTGCCCTGGAGCTGGTACATCAAATGGCCGCTGGGGAAGGCTTCGGTCAAATTGTCGGGCAGGGGGTGCGCAAAATGAAAGCCATTTTTGCGAAAGATTTTGACGCGGATCCGGATATCATGCAGGACATCGGTATGGAAGCCAAGGGACTGGAATTTTCAGAATACATGACCAAAGAATCTTTAGCCCAGCAAGGCGGCTACGGTCTGGCACTAAAAGGTCCCCAGCATGATGAGGCCTGGTTGATATTTCTGGATATGGTACACAACTTTATGCCCTCTTTTGAGCAGAAAGCCGAGGCGCTGCACTGGTTTCCCATGTTTCGAACATGGTTCGGGCTTTGCGGCCTATGCAAACTGCCGTGGAATGATATTATACCAGAAGACAATAAAGATACCGACGAACCGGCCAAAGTGATAAAACATGTCCAATGGTATGCGGACTATTTCAGTGCCATAACCGGTACTGAGGTGGGTCCCGATGATCTGATTAAAATGAGTGAAACCGTCTATAACTTTCAGCGCATATTTAACCTGCGAATGGGTTTTGGTCGCCGACAGCACGATGATATCCCCTACCGGGCCGTCGGGCCCGTAACAGAAGACGAATATAAATCCCGCGCCGAGCGCTACGACAAACAGCTGACCGAAACTTACCGGGAAAATATTGACGGCAAAAGTACCACTGAAAAACTGGCAGTCCTGCGCAAATATCGCGAGGAACAGTATGAAAAACTTAAAGATGCCGTCTATAAGCGCAGAGGATGGACATCGGACGGCATCCCGACCCGGAAAACCGCCAAGCGTCTGGGTATCGATTTTCCAGAAGTGACGGAATTACTCAAAACAAAAGGAGTGAATTCATGATTCAGGTGGCCGGCAAATCGCATCCCTGGCACAATGGGATGACGGTTTCAGACCTCCTGAAGGAGCTGGACGATCCGCATCCCTATGCGGTGGTACGCATCAATGAGCAGTATGTTACGCGACCCAATTTTGAACAAACAATCATTCCTGATGATGCCGAAGTTTTTTTAATCCCCATGATTGCCGGCGGATGAGCTGGCGCATCGGGCATGGCGCATGGAGCAGGGCGCTTGGTGTCTTAGCGCTATATTTTTTCGAAACCCCGTGCTCCTTGCCCCATGCTCCATGCCTATATAACTCTGTACCCATGCAAATCCGCCAAACCCGTTCAATTCATGATAGTTCCCTGAAGTCGAAAAACGCTTCTGAATTTGCAATCAAGTTAAGGATGTGATATTCTTAATAATCATTAACATATTGGTTTTAGGGCTCAGAAAAAAACAGCGATTGCAAGCGAATATCCGGACTCAAGTTTTTATCTGCTCCGCCCGATATATGCTTTGTGCCACTAGATAATATCCATGCATAATGCCTTTGTTCTTTGTCAAATACTATCGGCTGCAGGCGGATAACGCGTCAACGTTACAACGCATCGATAATCCAGGCAATGCGGATGCTGTTTAAGGGAATGATTGCTAACCGACCTGAAATAAAGTACCGCAGGAGCTGTTGTGAAGCGGCACCTGCCAATGCCGTGGATAAAGGCTTACCCTTTGATTTCGTGTGAAATATCTTGACTTATCTTGGATTATGTAATTAATTTTAAACACCTCCATCGATTTCGCCTGAAAATTTCGTTTTAATATCAACCAAGAGGCCAGAATCATCATGCTCGTTCTAAGAAACCTTTTTATTGCGGTGGCCACGGTAATTGATTATGTGCTGGTTATTTTTATGTTCATCACGATTGCCAGGGCGGTTCTGTCATGGGTAAGTCCGGATCCATATAATCCGATCGTTCGTTTTATTCACAACATCACCGAACCGGTACTTTATCAAATTCGTAAAAGATTGCCGATGATGTACGGCGGCATCGATTTTTCTCCGATTATTGTGATTCTGATTATCATCTTTTTACGAATTTTTTTGGTCGAGAGTTTGAAGGGATTGGCTGGATCCATAGGATAAGAGGAAAGGCAGGTGAAGACCAATGAAAATTACGCCCCTTGATATCCAACAGCAGCAATTTAAAACCCGATTCCGAGGATTTGATATCCGAGAAGTTGATGCGTTCCTCGAACAAATGGCCGAAGCCTTCGAAAGCTTGCAAAAAAACAGCCATAAACTGAGTGAGGAGGTCCGGCGACTGGAACTAGAAATCCAAGGGTACAAAAAGCGGGAAGAGACTTTCAAGCGCGCTTTGCTAAATTCTCAAAAAGTATTGGATCAGATGAAGGACAATGCCCGTAAATCGGCCGAACTGATCATTGCGGAAGCGGAAGTGAAGGCTGAGAAAATTTTGAACAAAGCCCACAATCGACTCGCACAACTGCACGAGGATATCGCAGAGTTGAAACGACAGCGTACCCAAATTGAAGTCCAGATCAGCTCGATCATCGAAGCGCATTCCAGATTGCTTGAAGTCGGGAAAGAAGGAATGAAGGAATCGGACGAAGAAGATGCCAAGGTCAGATTGCTAAAAAAAACGCCTTAACGATTCGATTCCAAAAGCATGGTGTACTTGATCTAACCGCCTGAGACGAGAGCAGGGGGGGCTGCGGATACCTTAAGTGCAGTCTTTCCCGAAAATTAAGCCCAGTAGTCCGGCTTTCGTTTCAGGCGGTTTGATCATAGCCCGGGCCCTTTTTTTTTAAAAAAAATCCCGGGCAAATCATTAAACGTTATATTTTGATTACAGCTCATTGATGAATGGTTTTCGTTGTCGACCAAACACAAGATAAAAAACCAATTTTCTGAAACCAGGAGCGGTGAATGGCAAAAATTGATGCTTTTTTCAAATTGATGAATGAACAGGGGGCGTCGGATCTTCATCTGGTGGCGGGCCAGCCTCCGGCACTGAGAATCAGAGGTGACATTGAAAGGGTAAAGTATAAGGTCCTGAATAGCGATGATCTCAGAAGCATGCTTTACGAAATATCTCCTGAGCACAAAATTAAAATATTTGAAGAAACGGGAGATATTGATTTTGCCTATGAAATACCGGGTCTGGCCAGATATCGTGCCAATTTTTTTATGCAAAGAAATGGCGTCGGAGCGGTCTTTCGGGAAATTCCCAGCACCATCATGACCGCTGACCAACTGGGACTGCCACCGGTGGTATCAAAATTGGCCACTCTCCCCCGAGGTCTGGTTCTGGTGACCGGTCCGACCGGCAGCGGCAAATCGACCACCCTGGCATCCATCATCGATGTCGCCAATCGTGCGCGCAAGGACCATATCATAACGGTCGAGGACCCCATCGAATTTGTCCATCAGAGTCACGGGTGCATTGTCAATCACCGCGAGGTGGGAATACATACTGAAACATTTGCTTCGGCGCTGCGCGGTGCCTTGCGTGAAGACCCGGATATTATTCTGGTGGGCGAAATGCGCGATCTTGAAACCATATCGCTGGCCGTTGAAGCCGCTTCAACCGGTCATCTGGTTTTCTCAACTCTGCATACATCCAGTGCCTATAAAACCGTCGATCGGGTTATCGAAGTCTTTCCCTCTCACGAACAACCTTTGATTCGCTCTACCCTGTCGGACGGCCTTCGGGCCGTGGTCGCGCAAACGCTTTTTAAACGCATAGACAAAAAAGGTCGTATCGTCGCTCTTGAAATTTTAATCGCTAATCCGGCCGTTCGAAATCTTATACGCGAGGGCAAAACCCATCAGATACCGTCGATGATTCAAACCGGAAAAAAATTCGGCATGGTTTTACTGGATGACTATATCATGGAGTTGTATAAAGCGAATAAAATCAGCGCCGATGAAGCTTATGCCAAAGCGAATGAGAAAGCCAAATTCAGACCGTTGCTCAAGGCGCCGCCGGCGGACTTTACCGAAGTCTGATGAGGAAGAATTTAACTGATCGGCAAGTCGATCGTCTAAAACAAACAAAACAAAAAAAGGCCGCGTTATGAAAAAACAAGAGATCGATCATATTCTTGTAAAAATGCTTGATTATCACAGGGAGGTATCGGACCTGAACTTTACCGTCGGCAAACCAATGCAGGTAGAAAGCGCCGGCGAACTGATTCCGGTGGATTTTAAACCTAACTTTAAAGCGCTTACCCCCTTTCAGACCGAAGTCATTGCCATGAATCTCATCAACCAGGACCGCCGCCTGACGAATGCGCTATTTAACACTGGCTCTTGTGATATGTCTTACAGTTT
>JASFTL010000280.1:0-5727 GCA_050053555.1 Desulfobacterales bacterium | reverse complement strand
ACCCAAAAAGCGTGAGAGATCCATGGGCCGAACCGCTGCACCGAAAAAGCCAAAATGATCAATTAATGAAGCAATCACAAATTGTGAAGCAACAATCAATGTAAAGCCCTTGGCAACGCCCAGGCGGGGTATGACGTAACCGATCGATCCGACAATGATCAAACCCAATACCCCGGCGCCGAATGCATACCACGGGATGCCTTGCCAGTTTTTTAGGTTACCCCCCCCAATGGCCAGCATCAGTACGGTAATTGTCAGCCCACCGCCGGCATACGTAATAAATATGCTTTCTTTTGTTCCCAGCGCTCGATCCATCAATCCCATGAACTGGCCCTGCAGTGTGACGGCCAGACCGGCAACACATGCAACAAAAATGAGAAAAGCTGTACCCATTGCGCGATTCCTCCATTTCATATCCAAATCGGTGTGCGTTGTTAGTCTCGCGGCGCTCCTCATAAAATTTTAGAGAGAATGCCGACATTCGCCAGATTCTCAAAAAACCCCAAAAACAAGGCCGCTCATTTTTTCACCTCCATTTTAACAAATCCGGAAATCCAATGCTGGACAATGTATCATTTGTGATGATCATGCAATCGCCAATACGAATTTAAGATCTGACATCCGCATTTCCTTTTCAAAGCTGGTCAGACGTCAAGACCCAAGGCCTTTTTCAGGTCGGCTCTATGGACATCCACAGACAATCGAGCCAGTCCAGCGCCATATGAATCACCAGTCCCAGTCCAACAAGCCGGGTCTTTGCAATTGCTGTCAACCCTAAATAGACAATTATCGCCAGATACGAATGCAGGGGATGAAATCCGATTCCACATCGGTTCGGATCATAGACTGGATCGGCAAATAGATGATCGATATCGATAATATTGACCAATAGCATGATGAGCCAGGCTTTTTTCCATCGATCTGCAAATGCCCATCGTGCGACGATACCCGGGACAACCATATGAAGTGCGATATGAAGGACTGCTCGGAACATAACCCTGTTTTATCGGTATCGGTGTTGTCTCTTGCCACCCAACAGATCGGTAGTAGGAAGGTAATGCTGGGTGCCAAACGAATTGCTTTTGTTCAAAAAGCCGCTTTTGCTTCTGATGTGCGCAGGATGCCTATAATGATGCTCCCAGATCATATGCCGCTGATAGCACTTCTTTCGTATTCAAAATTTCTTTTCTTTCATAGGCGGTCCCCAAAATTTTACCCACAAATTCAACCTCCAGATAATCAAAGGACAAGCGAAACATTTCAACTAAAGGTCCGCATGCCTTGGGGCCTTCTGCTGCCGGTGTTATCACAACCGCTTTTTTCCCTTTTAATTTTTGATTCGCAACGTAGGGGCGCAGGCGATCAATTAAAAGCTTCATCTTCGCGCTGGGTCCGTACCAGTAGTTTGGCGTACCAAAAATGAGTACATCCACTGAATCCATCTGGGGATAAATCTCTTGCATGCTGTCATCGAGAACACAGATTAGATCATCCTGCTTGCATTTTCGACAATCAATACACGGAGATATCTCATACTTATAAAGATAGAGTTTTTGGCTGGTATGGCCGTTTGTTTTCGAACCTTCTAAAAAATGTTCAACTAAAATATCGGTGTTACTGCCCTTTCTGGGACTGCCGATTAAGGCCAGAAGCTTCAAAACAAAACCTCCTTTAAATTATTCGCGAAATCCTTGTTGGTTCTCATCTCCTATTTAAAAATGGTTACCCCCGAAAGGCTAAAAATGCCGGTATTAAAATTGCGGCAATAATGCCCAAGACCGCGATAACAATAGACACCAAAACCATGATCCCCACAAACTTCCAGAAAGATTTCTGGTAGGCGATCGCATTGCCAAGTTGCACCGAATCGCCTCCTTTCAAAAAAGAAGCGATTGCAGAAGAGTACTTGGAAAGCCATATGGAGGGGATCAGATAAAATACACTGGTCAGAATATAGAATATCCCCAGAAATTCCAGGGGCGGCGCTTGGGGAGAAATTGGAATAAAGTTTCTGCCTACGATGATGCCCAAGCCCACGAGCACGGTAAGACCCGTTCCGATAAAACCCAATATCGATAACAGCCGGGTCCAGGGTTTGGTCGCCCGCAGTGAGTTCATGATATAATTCAGGATGGCCTTATTTTTATCCACGCTGACGTCCTTAGCCTCGGGTGGCTCCGGAACATCTTGTCCCATCGTAAATTCACTCATTATTCCCCCCTCTTTTATAAGGATTTAGATCACATATTTATGATGCCGTTTTTATTTCAGGCTTTGGAAAAATTTCCAGATCTCGTCGCAGCCATTGATGTCGCGTGTAGTCCGGCCGACCCGTCGCACCGGCAGGTACTGGCGCCCATCCGGCCAGGTGTGCCCGCCGCCATCGATGCGATAAAGCACGACTTTAGATTCATCCTTGCAGCGCGTGTATTCGATTTTCGTGACGCGGGTACCATCTGCGGCAATGTCCGGAAGTTGCATTGTCCGGGCTTCCGAAGTGCAATGATTATTTTTAAGCCAAATTTTAATCGTTTCATCCGTGGAGAGGACCTCACCTCTTTGCTGCCGAAAAACAGTTATTTGCCCTCCTGTGTAAGGGACCAACGGATCATCGGTGCCGTTGAAAACCGCAAGGCTGACAGCGGATTCGGATCGGCAAAGCGGCTCTATGGCGGATGGAATCTGGGCGGTGACCGGCGCAATGGCTCGAATTTTATCGGGCAGGCTGCACCCCAGCCTGAATGACATCAGCCCGCCGTTTGAGATTCCGGTGACGAAGATTCTGCCTGAATCAATCGGGTATTCGTATACCAGTTGGTCGATCAGTGCACGAAAAAAGCCGACATCATCGATGCCTTTGCGATGGGCGCCTGAAATCTTGTCAGGTCGGCCATCGTTCCAGGATTTGTCAATACCCTGAGGATAAACCACGAAAAACCCATCGCGATCGGCCAGCTCGGCAAACCGATTCTTGGTTAACCGAACCATCCCACGGCTGGTTCCGCCACCGCCGTGCAGCACAAAAAGAAGCGGTCTTTTGCCCGAATGAGCGGGTTTTAGGGACGGGGAATAGAGCAAGTAATGTCGCTGCAGCCCATCGCGGCTGAAAGAGCGCCGTTCAGGCCTTGTCGCATGCGCACACGAAAGTATCGCTAAAGTCGATACGTATAGAAGCGCGATGGCGAAGGCTAAATATTTATATTTTCGACTATTCAGAGGCTGTCTCCTCTAAGTGATGCCACCACTCACGAAAAATCTGACATTTTCCATCATCTGAAAACTCAGTTTTGAGGATACCATCAAGCTTTACCCGATGGCCTGAATGAAGACGTATGAAATTTGCACGCCAGTGAGCCAAATCCACATTTTTGTAAACCGCCAGCACCTCATGGGAAAAATGTACTTCCTTCCGGCCGAAGACGGCATTGTCTTTCCAATATTTATAGATCTCATCGAGGCTTTTCATCGGGTCATCAAATGGTGTCTCGTAAAACCGTGCATCACTGGTGAATAATACCGGCATGGCGTCCAAGTCTCCATTCTCCCAGGCGTTTCCGTATTTGATGAGCCAATTTTCAAAATCCTTGTAACGAATGGCGGACATATAGGCCTACTGAATTTAATATTTAGGATCCGGCCCTAATTTTCCCTTTTCCTGAAATTTGGAATGAACATGGGCGTTTTATGCTTGTATTCAAGATATTCTGCGCCAAGCCGCTTAAGGAGTTCCGGCTCCTCAATCATTTTTAATTCCCAGACATTTAAACCGATAAAAAATGGTGTAAAGATGAAGGTAAAACTAAAAGATCCAAATAATATACCCAATCCAAATAAAAGGATGAATGCGCCTGAGAGCATTGGGTTTCTTGCATGGGCGTACGGGCCGCTGGCAACTAACTTGGGCGGAGGGTTAAAGGGCACGGGCGTTCCCTTCACTTTTATAAAATGCAGAACCGACCATCCGATTAATAACAGCCCCAGAATAACAATTGGTAAAGACAGAAAGATATTAAATGGCTTTGAAACAAGCTGGGGAAGCTTTAATAATTGATCCAATTGCAGGGCTAAAAGGACAAACAGCGTTATAATGAAAGCAAAGAAAATTGCCCCTGCCGGCGTAAGCAGATTCCGAACTTTCTTACTGCCGGTCGCGACTTTATATAGAAAATCAATTAATTTTGTTCTTAAATGGATCGTCATCGATTAAATCAAACCTCCGATCAAAATAAGCACGGCCGAAGCGCTGAAAATGAATGGACACAGTTTAAATGGCAGGAAGCTAATTTTAAAACCGGTGAACAAAGATAGTAATACCATTGCCAAAAGCATCATCGCTGAAACGACATAAACGGCTGTGGAAACAACATTTGATGGATCGATAAGCGTTACTGTCGCTACAAGGACACCGATAAAGATGAGTGCAAGGCCTTCAGTAATCCACTCCATCGTAATGATGCGCGTATTATCGATGCTGATCTCTCCAAATCCCTGGACAACTGATTTTGTGGGAAAAAGGTGAGCGACCCCCCAGATGACAGTGAGACCAGATCCGAGATATAGGAGTGTCAAATTCATCTTTCAGCCTCCTTATTCTCTAAAATTTCGGACTTTCGGTTTATCTATTTCTGAGATCCTGCTTGCATAAATCGGATTACACCTGATGCTGAAACAATTCTGCCACTGGATATTTTTAGACGTATTCAAAATTCAAGATAATACGGTACATTGCAGCTCCAGATGTATCGGGAAGAGAATTCTATTCGATAGGAATCTTAAGTACTTTAGCATACCATCTGCATTTTTCAAAATAAATTACCGGCGCTTGAGCCCCTTTGCTGCCAGCAGTCACAAGAAAGGGAATTTTGCCCGTTGGCCGGATCGAATTCAGGTAAAAAAGTATGTCAGAATTTTAGCTATATGTCACTGAGTTTTAATTGGCGATACCGGGGGAGATGACCATGCGAGATTTTTCTTTCTGATAGTGATAGGATTTTACTAATGCCTTAACAAATTGAAGGTTTTCTCCGGCTTTTCCGGCAAAGTTAATACCAATATTATATTGGCCTGCATCATTTCTTTCGCAATAGATAACCTTGCCTTTAATTTCGATTTGATTCTGAGCTAAATCAAAAAACATCAATGAGATATATTCTGAGTGAATTGCCCAGAATGATTCCATCTGAATCCCGGTTTGGCTTACATTTCGAACGACTGCTACATTCTGTTCTAATATTTCACCATCTGAATCCAGACTTAAATAGGAAATCGGATCGTAAATTTGAACTCTTGAGTATTTGCGTCTTTCTTTTTGTCTCATAATATACTTATTGGCGTTTTAGTAAAAATCTTTATTTTATTTAATATCTTAAGAAATTTAACGAAATTGCCGATATAAGATAAGTCATTTTCTTAATCCGTTAAATAGTTGATTTTACTCAGGAGATCTCAATATTCGAATGCAAGCTCTTGAAGGGGTGTTGAAAATTGAAAGTACCTGAATTTATAAAGAAATCACCAACGAGTCAGCTTAAAATCGATAAAAACACCGTCGAGCACATTATGGATGGCACCATTGTTATCAATTCTGTTGAATTGATGCTCAACATTCTGAAAAAATTTCCGGCGGAACCCAACCTGGTGCGAATATATGCGGACTTGCTACTCAAAAATAAGATGCTTGAAGCTGCTGTAAAAGCCTTTAACAGGGCTGCCAAACTATATTTGGAA
>JASFTL010000279.1:0-5747 GCA_050053555.1 Desulfobacterales bacterium | reverse complement strand
AGAACCCTTGAACCTTAAGCGCCCATCGTGCTTTTGAGCAGCTTGCGCAGTTGCGCCAGTGAACGCGTGTTGAGCACGTTGTCTTTTTCCAGCCAGCCGCGGCGCGCCTGTCCCACACCAAAACCAATGTGGTCAAGCGCATTTTCCTGGTGGGCATCTGAGTTAATGGCGATCAAAACGCCCTCCGACTTGGCGATTTGACAATAGGTATCATAAAGATCCAAACGCCGGGGATTGGCGTTCAGCTCGAGGAAACAGCCGCGCTCGCGCGCTTTGCGGATGATTTGGATCATGTCGACTTCGTAAGGCTCGCGTTCATTAATCAAACGACCGGTCGGATGCGCCAGAAACGTAAAATACGGATGATCCATAGCGCGTAAAATCCGTTGGGTTTGTTTCTGCTGCGATAAACCGAAATGGCTGTGGATGGTTCCCACCACCAGATCCAGCTTTGACAGAACATTATCCGCTAAATCCAGGCGACCGTCTTCCAAAATTTCGACCTCAATTCCTTTTAGGAGGGTAAGGCCTTTGAGCGCTTCGTTCAGCCGGTCGACTTCTTCCATTTGTTTGAGCAGCTTGGGTGGGTCAAGACCGCCGGCAATTTTCAAGCGATCTGAATGTTCGGTTACGGCAAGGTATCTGTACCCGCGCTTTTTGGCGGCCATTGCCATTTCTCGAAGGCTGTTGCGGCCATCGGTATAATCGGTGTGAACGTGCAAATCACCTTTGAGGTCGGAAAATTCGATTAATTTCGGCAAGCGCCCATCGCGAGCCGCTTCGATTTCACCGCGGTTTTCCCTCAGCTCAGGAGCGATATATGGCAAATCCAGTGCCCGATAAACAGCGGCCTCCGTATTGCCGGCCACGCGTTTCTCAAATCTGAACACCCCGTATTCATTTATCTTTAATCCGCGCTGCCGGCCCAGCCGGCGAATCACGATATTATGGGCTTTGCTGCCGGTAAAATACTGCAAGGCCGCACCAAAGCTGGCTTGTGCGACGAGTCTGACATCAACCTGCAGTCCGCAGCGCAGCACAATACTGGATCGGGTCTGCCCTTTGGACAGGACCTGGTCGACTTCATCATATTTTGCGAAACGATCCATCAGCGGGCTTCCTTTACGGGCGGTGACCAGGATGTCTAAATCGCCCACCGTTTCCCGGAAGCGCCGGTAGCTGCCGGCCACTGCAACTTTGCTCACACCGGGCACCTTCTTCAGATATTCGATCAGGCTGTCGACATAAGGTTTGGCATCGGCAAGCTTGAAGCGTTTCTCTTTTTGAGCCCGGGCCTTAATGGCTTCTAAAATCGCCTTTTCGGTTTTTTCACCGAAGCCTTCAAGTGCACGAATGCGGCCTTTGCGGGCCGCTTGTGAAAGCTGTTCCAGCGTTTCGATATTCAGGTCGTGATACAACACCCGCACACGCTTGGGACCCAGATTGGGCAGTCTTAATATTTCCAGAACCGTTTTCGGAATGCGTTTTTGCAGCTTGATCAGGGCGTTGGCCGTACCTGTTTCCAAAATCTCGTGAATCTTGGCGGCCAGTTCTTTGCCGATGCCCGGCAGTGAAGTGAGATCCTCATTGCCCGCCACCATATTTTTCAACTCGTCGCCCAAACCTCGAATCGTACGAGCCGCATTTTGATAGGCCCGGACACGAAAGGGGTTATCGCCTTCGATCTCGAGAAAATCGGCGATCTCATCAAAAATTCTGGCAATGTCAGTGTTATGGACCGGCATCTATCGAATACCATTTTGAAAGCTTAAAATGAATCCCGTAATTTTCTGTCTAAAAAATGAAAAAAACGGTTGACTTTTATTTTTTTATACGTATTTTAGCAACCTTCACCCTTTAATTGGAATCGTTCAATCAAGCAATGTCTTTCTCAAATCGAAAAAATGCGATAAATGATCGAACAATTCTACTCCCGCACAAATTCGTGCGCGCCGGGGTGGCGTTTATCTTAGGTCTTAAAATTTCAAATACGGTTTTTTTAAACCGGGTAGCATAAATCGGCAGAGTCTTTTGAGTCTCTGCCGATTTTTTTTCTATGCAAGGAGATAAACTATGTATTTTGAGGCTGTATTTCAACCGTCAAATGACAGCGATTACAATTCTGATATTGCCGGTTTTGTGGGCAAAAAAGTTGCCATTCGGGAAGGCTGGATTCTGGAGGAGGGGCCTTACAAAGGACAGCAATGCTTTTATATGCCTAACTCAACGGTGGGCTGCATCCCCGCGAGCGATCTGCAACAACTCAAAAATATTCCTTACGTCCGGTGGAAAGAAATTTATCATCAAAGGGGCCTTGACCGGCAATAAGAGATCGGCGGTTCTATGGCTGCCGTGTTGATCGACCTTAATGGGATTTACTGACCATTGACGCCTGCTCGATTTGTCTGCAATGGTATAAGATAAAAAATCATTGCAAAATAGATGCACTGTATGGTTCTTATGGATCAAATTCGAATTTATAGGAGGATTTGATCATGAGAAAAGATACCCAGTGCGTTCACAGCGGCACCCGCATAGATCCGGAAACCAGAGGGCTCAATACGCCCATTTACACGTCATCGTCTTTTGAGTATCTGGATGTGCCCGCCAACGTATATCCCCGATATTTCAACACCCCCAACCAAAAAAGCCTTATCGCCAAGTTATGCGCCCTGGAAAATGCTGAAGATGGAATGATCTTCAGCTCGGGCATGGCTGCCATCAGCACAGTCATGTTAACTTTTGTCAACAGCGGAGATCATGTTGTCCTCCAAAAAGATATTTACGGCGGGACGCATCATTTTGTTACCGCTGATTTTGAACGCTTCGGCATCCAATATACCTTTGTATCCAACAGTACCGATGATATTGAAAAGGCGGTGCAAAAGAACACCAAAATTATCTACATTGAAAGCCCTTCCAACCCACTGCTTTTAATCACGGACGTCGAGGCCACCGCCCGTATTGCAAAGGCCAATAATGCCTTAAGTGTGATCGACAACACCTTTGCCACTCCCATCAATCAAAATCCGCTGGATCTCGGTATTGATATCGTGGCTCACAGCGGCACCAAATATCTGGGGGGTCATAGCGATCTATGCTGCGGCGCGGTGTTGGCTCCCAAAGAGCTTGTCAGCAAAATTTGGTCGGCGGCAGCCAATTTGGGCGGCAGCCTGAATGCAATTACCTGTTATCTGCTGGAGCGAAGCATTAAAACCCTGAGTGTGCGCATCGAAAAACAAAATCAAAATGCCGGGACTGTCGCCGAATATCTTCAAAAGGATTCCCGCATCCGAAAAGTTTACTATCCCGGTCTGGAAAGTCATCCGGGCCATGAGACGGCCAAAAAGCAGATGCAAGGTTTCGGCGGTATGCTGGCATTCGAGCTGGGTGAGGCCGCTCCCAATCCGGATCGGTTTTTAAAGAAGCTAAAGATGATTACACCCGCCCTCAGCCTCGGTGGAGTGGAAACCATCATTTGCTCACCGACGACAACATCCCATCAAAAATTAACGGATGCAGAGCGGGCCGAGCTTGGTATCACCGACAATCTTCTGCGACTGTCGGTGGGAGTTGAACATGCCGATGATATCATCGCCGATATTGACCAGGCCTTAAGCGCCTGATTGATTACCCATGCCTCGTCGTTTTCATGTCCCAAGTTGGTTTAAAGGGGGGCAATCTGTCGTATTGAATCGTCTCAGCTTCTAAAGATATCGGCTGTTTATAGTGGTTGTCAAAAAAACGTTCCGGTTGCGGGACGTTTTTTTGCGGCAACACTTATGCCGCCATCCTTTTTTCGGAACATTATTATGACAAGCGGTATAAAATCGCTGCTCGCTCGCTTGCGTATTCTGTTGGCCTTCGACGCCCGTCAGCATCTTCCAGCTGCCCTTGACGGGGGATTCACAGAGATTATTCTTGTATTGAGTCGGATTAAAAATTATTTAACGGAGGTAACACGTTATGCGAGTTATTCGCGACGATATAATATTGGCTGAAAGCAACGATACGATAGTGATCGAAGGCAATCATTACTTTCCTCCCGATTCAGTCAACTGGGATTATTTTCAAAAAAGCGACACCCATACCACCTGCCCCTGGAAAGGTCAGGCCAGCTACTGCACCCTCGTCATCGGAGATAAAACCGAACCCGATGCCGCCTGGTATTACCCGGAGCCCAAAGAGGCCGCCAAACAGATAAAAGATTATGTGGCGTTTTACAAAGGTGTCGAGGAAAATTGATAAAGATTGAAATTTTGGAAAAATGCTGGCAATAATACGGCCAAGTAAAAGTGGGCTAACATTCCTTTCCAACGGCCTGCCGAATTTCAGCTGCTAGACACACAACCATAAAGGAGGCTAAACACAATGGGAATCTTTTCATGGATCATCCTGGGGCTGGTGGTCGGAGTAATAGCAAAAATTTTGATGCCCGGCAAAGATCCGGGTGGATTCATTATCACCATTTTGCTGGGGATTGCCGGCGCGATCGGGGGCGGTTTCATAAGCGCCGCAATTGGTTTCGGTAAAGTCACCGGTTTTGATCTGCGCAGTTTGATTATTGCCGTTTGCGGCTCTATTGTCCTGCTGATTATTTACCGTGTGGTTAAAAGATAGATTTTTTGACAGTATATAAACTATGAGAATAGCTATCGCAATCGTCGGCCTATGCGCATTAATTCTAACCCCCTTATCCAATGCTCATGCCCAAATTAAAAATCCGGACACCTTCATTTTAGCCACTTACGGCACCCTGCGTACGCTGGACCCGGCTGCGTGCTATGACGCCACCGGGTCTCAACGTATCTGGAATATCTACGAGCCGCTCGTTTTTTTTGACGGGTCAAAAACCGATGCCTTCATTCCGGTCCTGACCACGCAAGTCCCCACATTGCAAAACGGTGGCATCAGCGGCGGAGGAACCACCTATACATTTCCCATCCGCAAGGGCGTTACCTTCCAGGAGGGCGGCGAATTAGATCCGGAAGATGTGGCCTATTCGTTTAAGCGCAACATGATCGCCGATCCGGATGGCGGTCCCATGTGGATGTTGCTGGAAGCATTGACCGGCAAACGCTCCACCCGGGATGAAAACGGCAAGATCATCAGCGGCATCTTTGATGCGATTGATAAAGCCATTGAGGTCAAAGGCGACAGTGTGGTTTTGCATCTGCCCAGACCGTATCCGCCCCTGATGGGCGTTCTGGCGTATTCCTCATCGGTCATCCTCGACAAGCAATGGGCCATCTCCAAAGGATGCTGGGATGGCAACATCAGACACGCCAGCCGATACAACAATCCGCCTCCCGGTCATGAACCGTTGCAGAAAACTGCCAACGGTACCGGAGCGTTTCGCATGAAATCCTGGGAGCCCTCCAAGCAGTTTATCTTCGAACGTTTTGACGGGTATTGGGGCCCCCGGCCGGCGCTCAAATCCGCCATTGTCAAATACGTGGAGGAATGGAGCAACCGTAAATTGATGCTGCAAAACGGTGATGCCGATCGGGTGACGGTGGACATTCCCTATGTGCCTGAAGTTAAGACCATAAAGGGATTGAAATTTTACAGGGTGCCCCAGCTATCGGTTTCCTTTGCTTTTTTTTGTCAAAAAATCGACCCCACCGGCAATCCGAATATCGGCAGCGGCAAGTTGAACGGCAACGGCATACCAACGGATTTTTTTGCGGATATCAATGTCAGAAAAGCCTTTTTGCATGCAATGGATCGAAAAACTTACCGGGAAG
>JASFTL010000278.1:0-5763 GCA_050053555.1 Desulfobacterales bacterium | reverse complement strand
TGGTTGGAACATCGGCGCAAATGATACGGCCAATTGTGTGGGCACGTCGGTGGGTTGCGGACTCATTTCATTTCGAAATGCGGCTATTTTGGTCGCCGTTTTTTCTATTTTGGGCGCCCTCTTGCAGGGTCAATATGTAATGGAAACCATCGGCAAGGGGATTGTTAAGGCAGATCTGAGTTATCTGGCGGTTGTTATCGCACTGGCCTGTTCGGGTTTTTTTGTCACCCTGGCAACCTTTTTCAGAATTCCGACATCCACATCCCAGGCGATTGTCGGCGGTGTCTTCGGCATCGGTCTGGCTGTTAAAGCGGAAGTGGATTTTTCAAAACTTGTCCTTATTATGGAAAGCTGGATTTTTTGCCCTGTTATGGTTGTGGTCCTGTCGTTTTTCTTAATGCATTTAATAAAATTTATTCTCCGAAGATTCGAAACCAGCTCATTGCTTTTCCAAAATGCTCTGGGTTGGCTGGCGATCGGTTCAGCATGTTACGTTGCTTTTTCGATGGGTGCCAACAATGCGGGTAATGCTGTGGGTCCGATCGCCAATCTGGGAATCCTCCATCCCAAGCTTCTACTTCTTATGGGGGGCATAAGTATCGCTGTTGGAGCGGCAACCTATGGTAGAAAAGTCGCAGATACCGTCGGCAAGGGCATAACACCTTTAGATATACCCGGTGCTTTTGTTGCACAAGTATCGTCTGCTTTTGGTATGCATCTCTTTTCTGTATTCGGCATACCGGTATCGACTTCAGCGGCAATTGTCGGTGCTGTTGTCGGGGTTGGACTCGTAAAAGGTATCAAAGCCATCAGCAAAAGGACGATGATGACAATTCTTCTCGGATGGTTTTTGACACCAACTTTCGCAGCAGTAGCATCCTTTTTGTTGTATAAATTAATTAAAATCGTTTTCGTAAGCATTTAACAATCCAAGGAGTGATTATGGCACTGTTTAAAAAAGAGAAGGCTGTTATCGAACTGATTTTAAAGCATCTTGATATGGTAGAGAATTGCGTGAAGGCCAGTCTCAAAGCGGGAGAATTTTATTTACAGGATGACGTCAGTCATGCGAAAGTCCACGCCCGTGATTCTCGCAAGCTTGAGTCAGAAGCCGACTTAATCCGTCATGACATTCGGGACAAACTCTATTTAGGTGCTTATTTGCCGCTGCTGCGAGAGGACGTCTATAAACTGGTCGAAAGTGTTGACAAGGTGGCCAATGCCGCCGAAGCTTGTTGTGATTTTTTTCTGAACCAGCGCCCTGAAGTCCCCGAGGAAATGAAATCCCATTTCCGGGAAGTTACCCACGAGTCCTTGGAGATTATCAGCTCCCTTAAACTGGCGGTCTTGTGCTATTTTAAAGGCGATTGCAAAATCGAAACGGTCCGTGATCACACCAGGGAAATTGGCCTGCAGGAATCCAGAGTGGATAAACTTGAGTGGGATTTGACAA
Source organism: Desulfobacterales bacterium (assembly GCA_050053555.1). Lineage (GTDB taxonomy): Bacteria > Desulfobacterota > Desulfobacteria > Desulfobacterales > JAHEIW01 > JAHEIW01. Next base: position 4,310 of record JASFTL010000278.1, on the reverse strand, counting down.
AAGAGATCTTTATTTCAGAGCTTGATTTTGCACACAAAACGCATTTGAAACATTGTCTGGACACTATCGTTGAGGTATCAGATCGTGCGGAGGATGCCGGAGATCAGCTGGAATTGGCCACATTGAAATCAATGGTCTAAAGGTCGGTACCATTAAATCACTTTGGCTTTTGTGAACCGCTTAATCTCTTTTTCAGAGTAACCCAGTTCCTCCAATATGGAGGCCGTACTCTCCCCAAAACCAACAGCTGCACTTCGCACAGACCCCGAAGTATCACTTAACTTGACCGGCACCCCGATTGCCGGCTGCTTTTCACCGGAGCGATCGTCTAATTCTAAAATCATTTCCCTTTCCCGAAAGAGCGGATCTTCAAGCATCTCGGAAAAAGTCTGAACTCGACCCCAGCATATTTCCAGATGCGCCAGTTCGGCATCCCACTCATCCAGCGTCTTGTTTTTGAAGGTGGCGCGCATAAAATCGAGAATTTCCTTGCGGCGGCCATCGTCGTATTGAAGCGCGGCAAACTCTGCAACCCCGAAATGATCGCAGAGCCTTTTCCAGAATCGATTCTCGACAGCTCCAATGGACAAAAACCGACCGTCGGCAGTTTCATAAGTGTTGTAACAGGCGTAACGATGAGAGAGCAGGGCATCCGCACGTCTGGGATCTTTGCCGGTCAGTTGTTGAAAATAAAGCGCGACGGGCAAAAAGGCGACCATGCCGTCAGTCATGGAAATATCAATATATTGACCTTTGCCGGTTTTTTCGCGAGCAAAAAGAGCTAAAAGAATTCCGATCGCAGCGTTCATACCGCCGCCGGCAATGTCGGCGATCTGGATTCCTGGAATCGAAGGCGGGCGATCCGGTTCGCCAATCAGGTTTAAAACACCGGCGTAACTGAGATAATTGACATCGTGGCCGACACGATCTCGAAAAGGGCCATTCTGACCGTAGCCTGTGATAGCGCAATAGATAATTTTGGGATTCACCTTGCGGACACTGTTATAGTCAACCCCTAAACGGTCGACGACACCCGGCCGGAAACCTTCAAGCACAATGTCGGCTTTTTCAATCAATTGAAAAAAAATCTGTTTGCCTTCTGCGGTCTTCAGGTTGAGCGACATGTGTTCCTTGTTGCGATTAATTGTATTGAAAAAAAGGCCGTCAGCGATGAACGCTTTGCTTTCGATGGCGATCACCCGCGCACCGTGATCTGCTAAAATCATGGAGCAATAAGGCCCCGGCAGGAGACGGGAAAGGTCCACTACAGTTATTCCGTTCAAAGCACCAAGCTTTGGTTTCGCCATAGGATACGTCCTATTATGTTTGTAAGTTGTTCGTTAATTGTTATTTGTTATTCGGAAAAACCATAAATATGATCGACAACATTTCAAGAGACATTTATTTTACCAATAACGCATAACGGTTAACTTTCGATAAATTCTGCGCGTTGCGCGTAGAATTTATTTGCCTTTAAACACGGGCTTTCTTTTTTCCATAAATGCATTAAATGCTTCAAGCAGGTCTTCAGAAGGCAGTGCAGCTGCATTTTTCTGGGCAACATATTGCAGACCGGCTTCAACGCTGTTGTCGCGGCTGAAGTTGATGACCTCCTTGGTTCCCTGAACAGTCAACGGCGGGCAGGCCGCAATTTGAGCCGCCAGCTTGGCGGCTGCCTCATAAAGCGCTGCGGGATCATCGCATACGCGTGTAACCAATCCCATCTGCAACGCTTCCTGGGCCGTGAAATCCCGGCCGGTCAGGGCGAGTTCTCGTAACCAACTTTGGCCGATAATATGCGGCAGGCGCTGAAGGGTCCCCACGTCTGCAATAATACCCATGCGCGTTTCGCGGATGCTGAAGATCGCATCTGCTGTTGCCATGCGAATATCACAGGCGCAGATCATATCCACTCCTCCACCGATGCAATGGCTGTGCACGGCGGCGATGACCGGTTTGCGGCAGCGCTCGATCTTGGTCAAGGCACGCTGCAGAGCCTTAATATCTCTGCACATACGCTCACGGCCATCCGCCGATTCCTGACCGAGCATCATGGCGGCCTCTTCAAGATCGGTCCCGGCGGAAAAGCTTTTGCCTTCGGCTTTTATGATGACCACACGGATACGCGCATCCTGGTCAAAGTCATCGAACAAATCACCGATTTCTTCAAAAAAGGCGAGCCCCATTATGTTTCGGCGTTCGGGACGGTTTAATGTCAGCCAGGCAATATGGTTATCTATATTTACCTTAAAATTGGATGTCTCCATCATAAGAAACCCTTCCCTAAAATGAGCGTTTCAAATTTTGCGTGCTTTGCGACTTGGCGTGAGGCTTATTCAAGTTTGTCCGATGATCAGGCAGCTTGCATTTTATTCATAATCTCTTCGGCCTGGGACATGATGCCGTCAAAAAGAGTCTTTACCGGTAGAATTTCCCGGGCAAAGCAAATTCCCTGTCCGCACGCTAAAATCCCTTCATCCAGATCACCTCCATCATACATTTTTTTGGCCCGCAGGCCGGAAACGACTTCGAGAATTTCAGGGAAATCCGCACCGCAGGCCTCCAGATCCGTACAGCTACTCGCCGCTGCATTGCGCCAGACCCTGTGGGTTGCATTCAGGGATCGCATGATCAGGGTGGTGTCCAGTTCGCTGGCGCCAATCAACGCATTTTTTAGATTATCGTGAATCGGGCATTCCTGGGTGACCAGCAGACGCGTGCCCATGATAACCGCTTCAGCCCCCAGTGAGAGTACGGCCATTAAGCTGCGGCCGTCGGAGACGCCGCCGCCGCCGATGACCGGAACCTTGACGGCATCCACCACGGCCGGCACCAGCACCAAGGTGCCGATATCAAGTTTGCCGGTAGCCCCACCGTTTTCATAGCCGACCACGGTAACAATATCTGCTCCCATATTTTGGACTTTTTGGGCATATCTTACTCCCACACATTTGTGAATCCATGTCATGCCTGCCTCTTTGAAGCGCCGGCATAATTCTTCCGGAGCAGAATGACCGGATGTCTCCACGATTTTTACGTCTTTTTCTTCCAGCACCTCCATGTAAACATCATTGTCCATCTGTCGCATGGCGGGAAACAGATTGATGTTCACCGCAAACGGTTTGGAGGTCAGTTCTCTGATGCGGTCGACGGCATTTGCAAAGGTCTCGCGCGAGTCATACATTGCCGATGCCAGGATACCCATTCCGCCGGCATTGGATACGGCGGCTACGAAGTCCGCATCGCTGATCCACATCATGGTCCCTCCGATGATGGGGTATTTGATCCCCAGCATTCTGGTAATCTTTGTTTCGATCATGTGAGTCTCCTTGGATTTTTTTATAGTCGGTTTAAAACAATATTCGCTCACAGCTGATAGCTCATAGTCGATAGCTGGAAGGTCTGAAAGCCGGGATACTTGAAGGCTCTAGTGCATTTGAGCTTTTAGGCTTTCCAACCGCCCAGGATTCTGGCCTGCCTATATCTTGCTATGAGCTAACTCCTACGAGCGATGACCTAAAATATGAGAATCATAATCTAATGTCAAACCTCTTTTCAATCCAACTCAAAAGCAGATTGACGCTTGTCCGGCTCTGGAGTATGGTGCCTGCAAAACAGATCACGATCAAGGACCGCGGCATGACATCTAATGTCGAAAAATCGAAATCGGATACAGTATGGGGGGTGGTCTATGCGACTTCGGCATTTTTGATTTGGGGGATCAGTCCGATTTACTGGAAGGCGCTGCGGGCGGTTCCGGCCCTGGAGATCATATTGCACCGCATGGTCTGGTCGTTTTGCTTTCTTGTACCGCTGGTGGTTATCATGCGGCGCTGGCAAGAATTTAGGGCTGCTTTGAAAAACTACCGCACCCTGCTCATTCTCTCATTTACAGCCTTGATTGTAGGTGGAAATTGGCTGCTGTATATCTGGGCCGTCAATAATGATTATCTCCTGCAAGCCAGCCTGGGTTATTATATCAATCCCTTGGTCAATGTTGTGCTGGGGATGGTTTTTCTTAAGGAGAGATTAAGGCTGCCTCAAATTGTGGCCGTGCTGCTAGCCGCGGCTGCTGTTTTATACCTGACCATTTACTACGGAGAGTTTCCCTGGATCGCTTTAACGCTAGCAGTAAGCTTTGGACTGTATGGCCTGATTCGAAAAGTAGCCCCTGTTGGATCGCTGGTGGGACTGACCGTCGAGACCCTGTTGCTTTCGATTCCGGCGCTGGTTTTCCTCTTTTATCTGGACAGCTGTGGCGCAGGTTCATTTTTGCGAGTCAGTCTGAAACTGGACCTGTTGTTGATGGG
>JASFTL010000277.1:0-5775 GCA_050053555.1 Desulfobacterales bacterium | reverse complement strand
CTGGTGACGGTAACAAAGTCACCGTGACGCCAGACATTTGGATACATATCAAAATAAGCGTTGTGATATTTGCTGCCGTCCGGATCGTCCCAGAAATAAATGGGCATGGATGGAAACGGCTTGCAACAGACCAGCTCTCCCTGTTCATCGATCAGCTCGTTTCCCAGCTCATCAAATGCTCTCACATCCATGGCCAGTCCCCGGCACTGAAGCTCACCGGCATAAACCGGAAGCATAGGGTTTCCAAGGGCAAAGCAGCCGTTTAAGTCCGTACCTCCGGAAATTGACGCCAGTTGCAGATCGCCCTTAACTTGGCCGTAAATAAATTCGAATCCCTCAATTGATAGTGGTGAACCCGTGGAAAGAACGGCTCGTAACGGTTTTAAGTCATAGGTCTTTGCGGGTTTGACCCCGGCATTTTGAAGGGCGGCGATATATCCCGCACTGGTGCCAAAAACGGTAATTTTCTCATCCTGCGCCATCTCCCATAATGCACCGGGATGCGGATGAAACGGACTGCCATCAAAAAGGACCAGTGTAGCTCCAACGGCCAATGAACTTGTCAGCCAGTTCCACATCATCCAGCCGCAGGTGGTGAAATAAAAAATCGTATCCTCACGCTTTAAATCGGAGTGCAGCATGAGTTCTTTTAAATGATGAACCAAAATACCACCGGTACTTTGCACCATGCATTTTGGCAGACCGGTGGTGCCGGACGAGTACATGATATACAGGGGGTGCTCAAACGGCAGTTGTTCAAATTCAATATCTAAATCGGATGCTGATGACCTGAAATCTGGATAAGGAACTGCATTTGGAATCTTGCTGATATCCGCTTCCGGCTCGGTATATGGCACAACGACGACCTTCTCTATGGAAGGCAATTGTTTGAGGATGTTTGAAATCCGCTCCAGGGAATCTAATTTTTTGCCTTTGAAGGAATAACCGTTGGCGGTAAACAAAATGCGGGGTTTGATCTGTCCGAATCGATCCAGCACGCCTTTTATGCCAAAATCGGGCGAGCAGGAAGACCAAGTGGCCCCCAAACTGGTTGCGGCCAGCATGGCAATTATCGATTCAGGCATATTGGGCATAAACCCAACCACACGTTCACCCGGCTGGATCCCCAGTTCCCTTAAAGATCTGGCAAGGCGCGCCACTTCATCATATAGCTGGGCATATGTCATCCGGGTCGGGGCCTGCGCTTCGCCTTTGAAGATCAATGCGATTTGATCATCCCGGTAGCGGAGCAAATTTTCGGCAAAATTAAGCTGAGCCCCGGGAAACCAGTGCGCGCCGGGCATTTTTGTGACATCATCTATGACCAGATTATAGGGCTTAGAGTGAAGGATGTTCGCAAATTTCCAGAAAGCGGCCCAGAATTCAGGAATGTTTTCAACAGACCATTTATAAAGGGGCGCATATTCGTTAAAACTTTGATCGTAGGTTTCATTGATAAAATTCATAAACCGGAACATATTTGTTTCTTTAATTTGCTCCTCGGAAGGTTTCCACAATAATTCGGCCATAATGCACCCCTTTCATGATTAATGATCGTCAGAAGACATACAGAAATCATCTTGAATGCCGTTAAGAAAATAATAATGTCTTTACCTTCAACGCCATTGATTAGTCAAGAAAATGCCAAAAAAATCTAAACCATTTAAAACGTAAATTCTTGAAGGACCTGAATTTGACCTATAGCTGTGAGGTTCAGATTCCAAAAGACTAATTGACCTTGACTAACCGCGCGCTAAGATCGTTGATTTTAAAATTCAGGTATTATATCAGTTGAATTCGCCGGGTTTACATGCGTCGACCGGGCTGTAAATAATATATATTCGATATAGAATCAGAATTTCTTTCAAGGAGAATTGGCATGCGAATTATTGATCTGCGATCAGACACGATGACCCAACCCACACAGAGCATGCGGCACGCAATGGCCGGGGCGGAGGTGGGCGATGATGTGTTTGGCGAGGACCCGACGATAAACCGCCTCGAAAAAATGGCTGCCGAGCGGATGGGCAAAAAAGCTGCCTTGTTTGTCACCAGCGGTACGATGGCCAACCTGGTCAGTCAGCTGGCGCATTGCGGTCGCGGTGATGAAATCATTCTGGGCGGCCAGGCGCACACATTTTTAAATGAACAAGGCGGCTCTGCTGCCATAGGCGGTATTCATCCGCGGATCGTGCCCAATCAACCGGACGGCAAACTGGCACTTGAAGATATCGAAGTCGCCATCCGCGGCGACAATATCCATTTTCCACGCAGCCGGCTGATCATACTGGAAAATACCCACAATTCTTGCAACGGATATCCCCTTGACGTGGATTACATGCAGAACGTGGGAAAATTGGCTGCAGGTTATGGATTGAAAGTGCACGTTGATGGTGCCCGCATTTTTAATGCCGCCGTTGCTTTAAATGTTCATCCCAAAGATTTAGTGGCTGAAGCCGATTCGGTTTCTTTCTGTTTAAGTAAAGGCCTGGCGGCCCCTGCAGGATCTTTGGTCTGCGGTACGCAGGATTTTATTGCGGAGGCACGACGCGCTCGAAAGGTGATTGGCGGCGGGATGCGTCAGGCGGGTATTTTGGCTGCTGCCGGAATTGTGGCACTTAACGAAATGGTCGATCGTTTGGCTGATGACCACGCCAATGCTAAAAAACTGGCCGAAGGACTATCCAATATCGACGGATTGGATATCGATCCGAATGGCATCAAAACCAATATTGTATATTTTGAAATCACCCGTGCGGATTTACCGGCAATCGATTTAGAAAGACGCCTTAAAGATGAAGGAATCAAAATCTCGGCATTTGGAGCTCGACGCCTGCGGGCTGTGACCCATTATCAGATCGGCGCCGAAGATATCGACGTTGCATTAGCAGGTTTTTCAAAGATTCTGAAATGAATCGGTTTTTACCACTTAATTTTAGTTTCGCTCAAGCTACGGCAATGGCGTCTATCTCAATTAGAAAACCTTTCGGGAACCTTGCGATCTGCACAGTCGTTCGAGCGGGGGGGCTGTCGCTAAAACGTCTTTCGTAAATACTGTTGACATCGCCAAAATCATCAAAGTTCGCCAGAAAAATACCGACCTTTACCAACGCATCAAAGTCCATCCCAGCTGCTTTTAGTATAGCCCCAATGTTATCCAAAACGCGTTCGGTTTGAATTCGAATGTCGCCATCGCCCGCCAAATTGCCGCTTTGAGGATCAATGGGTAACTGACCGGCGATATACAGCGTGCGACCGCCTTCCACAAGAACGCCTTGACTGTAAGGACCCAAGGCGGCGGGTGCTTCGGTTGTCTTTACGATTGTTTTTTTCATTTCTTGGGTTCTCCCTCTTCTTGAAGAATTTCCATCATCAGTTCAACCCCGATGCTGCCCCCGGTCACAAGACACACGCTTTTGCCTCTGTGTTCAGCCGGAAGATGCAAAGCGGCGGCCAGCGCAAGCGCTCCTGAAGGTTCAGCCAACATTTTATTGCGCCATAAAATCGACCTGATGGCAGAACGCACCGATTGTTCTGAAACCAATAATACATCATCGATCAATTCCTTGAGTAGCGGAAACATTTCGTCGGTGATATATGGCACGGCCACCCCGTCACAGATCGTCTTACATTCTACTGTGATGGGTTGACCTTGATCAACGGCCGAACGCAGGGCCGGGCAGCCTTCGGGTTCAACCGCATATATACGAACGGAAGGATTGATGGCTTTGATTGCGCTGCCGACACCGCCCATCAATCCGCCACCCCCAACCGGTATAAATACGGAGTCAACATCAGGGGCATCATCCATGATTTCCAGGCCAAGGCTCCCATGGCCGATCATGACTTGCCGATTCGTCCACGGATGAATAAAGGAATAAGCTTCCTTTTCCCAGAGATGTTCCTTTAAGAAGCGGAAGACCTCTGGCATGGGGATAAGCACGGGAATCCCTCCGTATGCTTTTACGGCCTCAATCTTAGGCGCAGGTGCCGTTTCCGGCATGATACAGCGCGCGGATGTCGCAAAATATCTTGCGGACCAGGCCAGTGCCTGTGCTGTATTGCCCGCACTGACCGTGCTGACCCCTTTTGCTTTATCCTCCGCGCTGAGCGAGGCCACGGCATTGAAAACGCCGCGAAGCTTAAATGAATTCACGGCCTGCAGAATTTCGGGTTTTAGCAAAATTTTAGCATCCTGATCCCCTCCGCTGAAAGGTATCAAGGGTGAGCGAACAATGATCGGTTCAAGACGCTTCGCTGCGGCTTTGAACTCATTTAATGATGGCCGATCAACCACGTCTATTCCTTCCTTTCAAAATTAGAGGGCTTGCTAAATAAAGGTTCAAATGCGAAGGGCGCTCGTCCCGCTCAGCGCTTCGCACCGCCAGCCGTGCCAAACCATTTAGTGGCTCAACTAATGTTTGAAAGAGCGTTGGCCGGTATACACCATGGTTGCATTGGCTTCGTTGCAGGCCTCAATGGATTGGTAGTCGTTGCCGGAGCCGCCGGGCTGAATCACGGCTGTAATTCCTTCGCGCAGACCAACATCTACCCCGTCTCTAAACGGAAAGAACGCATCACTGACCATGGCCGCGCCGACAAGCCCGCCTTTTTCATCGGTCACCCGGGCGTCAATCGCAGCTTTTTTTTCGGCATCCGCCAAATCGTTATAAGGCAGGCCGTGGGTCTCAAAACAATACCGATCGGCCAGCTTGCGATAGGCCTTATCCCGGGCAATCTCGGCAACACCGACCCGGTCCTGCTCACCGGTTCCGATACCCACCGTAACCTCATCTTTAACGTAAATGACCGAATTTGATGTGATTCCCGACTCCACCAGCCAGCCGAAAATCAGATCATCATATTCTTTCTCAGTGGGTTCGCGGCTGATTTTGTATTGCTTGCCCTTGTATTCACACGCGGCCAGCTTGAGATCTTTCTTGGAACGGGTTGTGGGCACAAAAGACCATTGGGCAATAATGCCGCCATCAATCAGACTTTTAAATTCAACGCACCTTTGCCCCACAAATGTTTGCAGACGCTCAACATTGCCGATTTTGATCACCCTGAGGTTCGGTTTTTGGGAAAACACATCCATGACTCCCTGCTCAAAATCAGGTGCCACCACAACTTCGGCATACTGCTGGGTGATGGCCTCGGCGGTGGCCTTATCAACCGGCTGGTTGACGGCGATACAGCCTCCGAAGGCGGCAACCCTGTCGGCCATGTTGGCTTTAACATAAGCATCCACCAGCGTATCGGCCCGGGCGACACCACAGGGATTATTGTGTTTGACGATCACCACGGTGGGTTTATCCGTAAAATACCGCAGAATATTCAGAGAATTGTCCGCATCGGTTAAATTGGTCTTGCCCGGATGTTTGCCGGACTGCAGCAACTCAATATCAGATGCCAGAAATTGCCCGGGCCGGAGGGTTTCGGTTTCCCCCAGCACTAGATTGCCGTTGACCAGCTTATAAAGCGCAGCTTCCTGACCAGGATTTTCCCCGTATCTGAGGCCTTTTTGAACGTCATCAACAACCCAAACGACTTTTTCATAAAAAAGAGTCTGACGTTTGTCCGCGTCGACAAAACTGATCTCCATCTGGGGTGGAAAGTGGTCATCCATTACGGTTCGATACATTTTTTTGAGGTCTTCGGTCATGGCATCACTCCTTTTTTCTTCATAAATGGGCCTTTTCCCGCTGCACTGTGTTCTCCGCGGACTCACATCCTCAACATACTACCAGTACGCCCCGTCGTGAGTCCTTGTGC
>JASFTL010000276.1:0-5787 GCA_050053555.1 Desulfobacterales bacterium | reverse complement strand
CGATCCGATATCCAGGCCAAATGCATTTGCCGGCATCGCACCCGCGCCCACTTCCGTGAGTGCCCCGACCTGACGGGCTTCGAAATCAAAAGTGTCTGAAACCATGCAGTCAACCGGCAGAATTATTTTCCCGCCTCCCTTTGACAGCAGCTCTTTGGCCAGATTAATTTTGTCATCTTCGAGCAATGATTTTCCGATTTGCATTCCCTGGGCCTTGAAAAAGGTGTACGTCATTCCTCCACCGATGACGATGTTGTCGACCTTTGGCAGTAAATTGGAAATAATATCAATCTTGCCCGATATCTTGGCACCCCCTAAAATGGCGACAAACGGCTTCTCCGGGTTTGCCATAACCTTGCCCAGATAGTCGAGTTCCTTCATCAGCAGAAAACCGGCTGCGCATTGAGAAATATAATGGGTGACACCCTCGGTTGATGCGTGGGCCCGGTGGGCGGTGCCGAAAGCATCATTGACATAGACGTCGCCCAGTTTGGCCAGCTTGGCGGCAAAATCCGGATCATTTTCGGTCTCTTGCGGGTAATAGCGCAAGTTTTCCAGCAATAAAATGTCGCCCCCTTCGAGATCATGCACGGCGGCCTCAACTTCATCTCCAATGCAATCTTCAACAAATCTCACTTTTCTCCCAAGCAGGGCATTGAGAACCGTCACGCAGGGCGTCAACGACATTTCCGCAACGCGCTGGCCCTTGGGACGCCCGAGGTGTGACATCAGGATCACCTGGCCGCCGGCGTTGATAATATATTTAATGGTGGGAAGGGCGGCTCGAATGCGTTTATCATTGGACACCCGACCGCCTTCCAGCGGTACATTAAAATCAACCCGCACCAGCACGCGTTTGCCGTTTAGATCTAAATCCTCAACGGTCAGCTTGTCCATATCATCCTCCCCGCTTGATTTTATGTTTCGAATAGCCACAGATCCACACAGACACACATTAACCTTTTGTTCGGCCGACCCCCTCGGCCAAGCTCGGGGCAGGCTTTGGCCGAACAAAAACAGTCAATCGCTTCGCGATCCAAATAATATTGTGCTCAATTCAACTTATGTAATGCCTTATAGATGTAGTTGCTCGACAATAGATCTTGAGAAATTATACACCGTTGCCCGCAGGGCATACAGTTTTTCCTCGGGCAGAGTCGCCCGAGGAAATTTTTTTGTGTGTGAATCTGTGGCTAATTAACAATTTCTTTGCTCTGCTAAATTGGCAGATTCCAGAACGAAGCACATATCAATCCTTCGCTTTCGAGGGGCCACTCCGTCATCAGACCTCAGTACTCAGTCCCTTTATGAAAATTTTGCCAGCATTTCAATCAGATCCACTACTCGATTCGAGTAGCCCCATTCATTGTCGTACCAGGAAACGATACGGGCATATCCGTCTTCTTGGGAGCTGGTCGACAGGGCATCGAAAATACTTGAATGGATGTTGCCGATTATATCGCTGGAAACCAGTGGCGCTTCACTGAATTCGACCACACGCTGCATTGGCCCAGCGGCGGCTTCCTGCACCGCTGCATTGATATCTTTGCGCGAAGCCTTTTTGCCCAGCCGGCAGGCAAGATCTACGATCGAACCGTCCGGCACCGGCACCCGCATGGCCAATCCATCCAGCTTGCCTTTCAGCTGGGGCAGCACCTTGCCGACGGCCTTGGCCGCGCCGGTAGTTGTCGGAATGATGTTTTCGCCGGCCGCCCGGCTGCGGCGAAAATCCTTGTGAGGTACGTCAGCCAGGCGCTGGTCATTGGTATAGGCGTGTACCGTGGTAATAAAGCCCTCCTCGAGACCGAACGCATCGTCAAGGATTTTAGCAATCGGTGCCAGACAGTTGGTGGTGCAGGATGCGTTTGAAACAATGCGGTGTTCCGGTTTGAGCTCTTCATCGTTGACCCCGATGACAATGGTGGCGTCGATTTCTTCTTTTGCAGGCACTGTCAGGATCACCTTTTCGGCGCCCGCCGCCATATGCTTTTCCAAAGGTTCACGATGGCGAAACACGCCGGTGGATTCGATCACAAACTGAGCGCCCAAATCCGTCCAGGGGATCTCCGCCGGATCGCGATGCTCGGTCATCAGCACCCGATGATCGTCAACGGTCATGGCGTCTTTTTCAGCGGCAACCTCCTTATCAAAAATGCCCATCACGGTATCATATTTAAGGAGGTAAGCAAGCTGCTCGTTGTCAAACAGGTCGTTGATCGCAACAACCTCCATGTCATCCCGATCACTGATGATGCGAAATACACTGCGGCCGATACGGCCGAAACCATTTATGCCAACCTGAATAGCCATTATGCGGCCTCCTTGTCTATTTCCATAAATTTGTTAATTAAATCAACCACCCGATGAGCGTATCCATAGCCATTGTCATACCAGGCCAGGGTTTTGGAAACGTTTTCTTTTTGGACCATGGTTGCCATGGAATCGAAAGTGCTGGAATACGTACTGCGGATAATATCGCTGGAAACAATGGGATCATCCTCATAGTTCAGGATTCCCCGCCATTGATCCGAAGATGCTGCCGTTCGAATGACCTCGTTTATGGCGACATCGGTCACCGGTTTCTCGTGCCAACAAACCAGGTCCACTACCGATCCGTTGGGGACCGGGACGTTCATGGAGGCACCGCTCAGGCGTCCGGCCAGGTCCGGAATTAACTCGGTGACCACCTGGGCAGCATTGGTTTCCTGGGGGATGATATTTTCGGCGGCCGCACGACCGCGCCGTTTATCCTCAGAGGGCACATCCGCCAGACGTTGTTGGTTGGTATACGCGTGAACGGTGCTTAAAAACGCGCGTTGAATACCAAAGGCCTCATGCAGGATCTTGACCACCGGTGCGGCGCAATGGGCCGTGCAAGAACCATTGGAAACAATCCGATGTTCAGGCTTGAGCTGATTATCGTTGACCCCCATGACCACCGTGATATCGGGCGGCGTTTTCTGGGGAACGCAAAGGATCACCCGTTTGGCGCCCTGCTGCAGATGCTTTTCAAAGTCTTCCCGGCTGCGGTACTGGGCAGTCGCTTCAATGACCGTTTCCACACCCAGATCTCCCCAGGGCACATCGCCGGGTTCTTTTTCGGAAAGCATCGGGATCTGGCGGCCGACCACGTAGAGATTGCCTTCCCGGATGCTGACCTCATCGGGAAAAGGCCCCAGAATCGTATCGAAGCGCAAGAGATACTCCAGGGCTTTGTGATCGGCAATGTCACTGATGGCGGCAAGTTTAATGTCTTTGCTCTGGTAAAGAATTCGAAAGAGATTTCTTCCGATTCTCCCAAAGCCCATTAAGCCGATTGTGGTTGCCATACGTCACCTCCTTGGCATTGCTATTAAACATTTTTCATGAGTTAATTTTTATGTGTTCGCAAAATATTAGGAATGAGTCATTCCACGAAACCCCAAAGCTGAATACATTTCTAAGAGCGCTTTTAGTTGATTTTCACAATACTGGGCGTATAATCCGCCGGCGGCACGAAACCCAGCAGCGTCAAACACGTTGCCGCCAGGCTGCTGATTCCAAGATTCTTATGCGCCGAAAGCCTCATTTTGATTTTGCCGGTTGGCTCATATATATAGGCAAATACCGGATTGAGTGAGTGGGCGGTTCGGGGCTTGGGCTCACCGGTTTTCTCATCGTAGATGATTTCACCCGTCTCATAATCGCACTCATACATATCATCCGAATTGCCGTGATCTGCGGAAACGATAAGAATTCCATTGGCTTTGCTTACGGCATTAACCAGTCGGCCTATACACAGGTCAACCGTCTCAACCGCAATCTCGACCGCCTGGGTAACTCCGGTATGGCCGACCATGTCACCGTTGGCATAATTGAGCCTGATAAAATCGTATTTTCCGCTTCTAATGGCGTCAACCACCCTGTCCGTTATTTCGGCAGCTTTCATCCAGGGTCGTTCTTCGAAAGGGACGATGTCGGATGGGACCTCGATATAATCTTCTAAAGTTTCATCAAACTTGCCGGAGCGGTTCCCGTTAAAAAAATAGGTTACATGACCGAATTTTTGGGTTTCACTGATGGCAAGCTGTTTTACACCGGCCTTGACGAGATATTCTCCTACCGTGCGATCAATTCCGGGCGGATTGACCAAATACTTCTTGGGAATCAGCGCATCCCCATCGTATTGCATCATGCCGGCATATTTAACATTAAGCTTGGGCCCCCGGGGGAATTTGTCAAATTCATCATCTTCAAAAGCCATGCTGATCTCGATGGCTCTGTCGCCCCGGAAATTGAAAAAAATAACACTGTCATTTTCTTCGATGGGGCCCAGCGGTTGGTTTTTGCGGCTGATGACAAACGGCGGAAGATCCTGATCGATGACCCCTGAGTTTTCCTGGCGCAAGGTTTCAATCGCCTCACGGGCGGATGCAAACCTGCGACCTTCCCCCCGGACATGGGTTTTCCATCCGAGTTCAATCATGCCCCAGTTGGCCTGGTAGCGGTCCATGGTTATTTTCATGCGGCCGCCGCCGGAGGCAATCGCGAAATCGATCTCATTGTCTTTTTTAAGCTCGGATAGAAAATTTTCGAGCCGATCGACATATTCCAGGGCGGAGGTGGGCGGCACATCTCTTCCATCCAGCAGGATATGAACGTAGGCTTTTTTGACACCGTCCCTGTTTGCTTCGGCCAGAAGCGCTTCCAGATGATTGATATGGCTGTGAACGTTGCCGTCTGAAAAAAGGCCGATAAAATGGAGCCTGGAATGATGGCTGACCACATTTTCGATTAACGTTTTCCAGGCGTCACCATTAAAGAGGGTGCGGTTCTCAATGGATTCGTTGACCAGTTTGGCACCTTGGGCAAAAACGCGGCCGCAACCGATGGCATTGTGACCGATTTCACTGTTGCCCATATCCGCATCCGAGGGCATACCCACAGCCGTACCATGAGCCTTGAGCTTTGCGTTCAGGGCATTTTGAGACAGCCAATCCAGGGTCGGCGTATGGGCGCGGCTGACCACATCTCCGTCTGCGCATTTGCCGATGCCGACACCATCCAAGATCGCCAGAACAACCGGGCCCTCGGGTCCCTGGAACTTTTTCGCCTTTTTTAACGGTTTCATTGGGCTTTCCTTTAAAAGTTGAGTTCGGCGGCGGCGTCCTTTAATATCTCAGCGCCTTTCAACAGGGCGTAGTCACCGGCAGTCACCCGTATCGGCTCGCTAAAAGGCGTGGCATGCAGGATATCTTCGGCATGCGCAGCGGCCAGCTCTGCATTCAGATCGACCAGGATCAGTTCATTGGCTTTGCCTTCGAGGGCGATGGCAAAGGCCCCTGAACTGCCGACAAACCCGCAACCCACAATTCCAATTTTCATCAGCGCCGCCTTTATAATACCCTGTTCATCGGTTAATTCTTTTGTCTAACGGAGCTTGGTCATGATCGGAATCATCACCCCCGCATAAGAAAACCTGCCGGTTCGCCCCACAAATCGATATTCAAAATTCATATTTTTTTTTACTTCCGGAATCAAGCACTTTCTTCAGTTGGCAAGTCACGGTCTGTCGAGTATAAAATTAAAGTTTGGCGCTGATAATCAGCCCCGCCTCAATTGGCTTTGACTTCAGCCGCACATGCTTCGGCCTGTTTCTTTATGGAAGCCATCAGCTGTTCCGTGAGTCGGTGAAGACGTTTAGGGATAAAAATGAGTTTGCTCAGCCAGAGCAGAGGGCCGCTGAAGGTTTCACTGCTGATCAGTCGAACTGAAGCTTTACTTTCTTCAAAAATAAAGCGGTGTACG
>JASFTL010000275.1:0-5814 GCA_050053555.1 Desulfobacterales bacterium | reverse complement strand
TTCCAAACCCTGCCGAATTGCTGCCGCAGGGAAAAATCGATGAAGCCAGAGCTTCCTATGAAGCATCTGTTGAACAAGCGGTCAGAGATATGGTTTATGTTTGCAGTGCCCTGTATGCGTCCGGAGCAGATGCCATTATCCTGGATACGGTCGGTGCAGCCGGTGACGCTGATTTTTTAGCCGCCTTAATGGCGACGGAAGCACTCAGAGAAAAATATCCTGGAATTTGCGTGGAGCTCGGAATGGCCGGGGAGTTCGTGTTGGGGATGCATGGAGAGATGACCTATGATGGTAAAAGATTGGCCGGAATGTATCCCCAGGACCAGGTCAAGGCAGTCGAAAAAGCGGGGGTGACTATTTTTGGACCTGTGGTCAATACCAATACCAACGAATCTGCGCCCTGGAATGTTTCCAGAGCAATTACCTATATGAAGGCCTGTTGCGAGGTTGCCACGATCCCCATTCATGTCAACATGGGCATGGGAGTTGGCGCGATGACGGTACATGATCACCCCCCGCTGGATGTGGCATCACGGGCCTCCAAAGCCATGGTTGAAATCTGCCGCCTGGATGGATTGTAGGTGGGTGTCGGTGATCCGCTGGGCATGGCCATTACGCATGCAGTTGCCTCGGGAATGGGCGGAATGAGAGCTGCCGGAGATCTGGTAGCGCGAATGCAAATTGCCAGGGGCATGAAAATCGATCAGGCGAAAAAATATGTGGCCGACAAACTCGAGGTTTCAGTGGGCGATTTAACGGATCCGATCATCATGACTGAAGTGCGCGAAGATTTAAAGCTGGGCGTGCTTCAGCCGCAGGGAGGTTCGCCCAGATGCATGGAGGCTAAATTTAACATTGCAACGCTGCTTGACATTGACATTAATTGTGTAGACCGCTTCAAAGAAAAAGCATCCTTGTAATTTAGCTTGAACGCTAAATTACATGTTAATTGTCATCGCTTATTCGTTAATCAGCTGGATAGAATTTGACCGCTTAAATTAATTGCGATAAGAAAGTCTTGAATACGTGGTTTTTATATATTTCAGCTTTGAAGAAGCTGAAATATGGGGGGTGGATCGCTATGTGATCGTGTGGACTCTAAATCCACATAGGCGGGTGCAACTCCCGTACTCCCCGCCATATTGAGCGCTAGCGCTCAATGTTAGTTGTGTGTTGTCTGTTGTCCGTGGCTTTTTGACTACAACGGACAACCCACCATGGACGACTAACAATGGGATGTTAATGCTTAAGAAAATCCAGCTATTTTTTAGTTTGGTTATGGAGAATTAACTGTGACCATCACATGGACAAAAACCCAGGCCCGGCGTTTAAATGAACTGGATGCGTCCGAGGCGGAGCTGAGCAAGACTTTTCAAGACGAATCATCGCGCGAGCAAGCCTATCAGCAGCTGGAGAAGAAACGGGTTGCCCAGCAGCGGCGCCGTTTAAAAGAATTTCGTGAAATTCACCTGCGCCCGGCCTTATGTCGATTGGAAAGTAAACTGGTTGAGGTATTGGTCAACCAGGGCTTTGCCCAGGTGTCCACACCGATTATGATGTCCAGAGGACTGTTGAAGAAGATGTCGATTGATGAACAGCACCCGCTGAGTTCACAGATCTACTGGCTCGATAAAAACAAGTGCCTGCGCCCCATGCTGGCGCCGCATTTGTATTATGTTCTGGTCGATTTACTGCGCCTGTGGGATAAACCAGTCCGGGTCTTTGAGGTGGGGCCCTGTTTTCGAAAAGAGTCTCATGGATCCCAGCATTCCAGTGAGTTTACCATGCTCAATCTGGTAGAAATGGGACTGCCGGCTGAAAGCCGTGAGGATCGAATCAGAGAAATGGGTGCCCTGATAGCGGAAGCTGCCGGCGTCCGTAATTATCGTTTTGAAAATGTAACTTCTGAAATTTATGGAGCCACCGTTGATATCGAGGCCGGCGGGGATAATCTCGAAATAGGCTCAGCCGCCATGGGTCCTCATCGGTTGGATCGCCCATGGAAGATAAACGAAACCTGGATCGGAATTGGGTTCGGCCTAGAGCGTCTGCTGATGACCGCCGAAAACAACCGCAACCTGGCGAAATTTGGACGCAGTCTGGCTTATCTCGACGGAATTCGGTTGAATCTATAATGCGCCATTAAATGAATGCCTAAAACGCCTAATCTGCCAAAGATCAGTGGCGGAAAAGAGCCTAACGTTATGGTATTCTATCTAATGTTAAAAAGGTTGATATGAAAACAACAGGGCGAAAGCTTGAAAATATTCTGTCTAAAGCACGACAAGAGAACCAATTGTCTGGCGAAGATATTGTGTTTCTTCTGGGTTTGAATAAAGCGGAGCAAATTAACAAACTTTTTGCAACTGCAAAAAGCTTGCGCCGCAGATATTTCGGAAATAAAATTTTTACATATGGCTTTATTTACGCCAGCACCTATTGCCGCAATGATTGTCGCTTCTGTTTTTTTCGCCGATCGAACTCAGACAGTCAGCGGTATCGCAAGGCGAAACCGGAAATTATCGCCACCGCCCGGCAGTTGGCCGAATCCGGTGTGCATTTGATTGACCTAACCATGGGAGAGGATCCGGCGCTTTTCAACAGCGCCGGTGTCGGATTCGACCGCCTGATTGATCTGGCCGAATCAGTTGCTCAGACGGCCGGCCTGCCGATCATGGTATCGCCGGGTGTGATTCCCGAAAGTTTATTACGCCGCCTGACCGAATCAGGTGTCACCTGGTATGCCTGTTATCAGGAAACTCATAATCGTAATCTTTTTCAGCGGCTTAGACCCGACCAAAACTATGATCACCGTCTGGAAACCAAAATGAACGCCCATCGCTTCAATCTGCTGATAGAAGAAGGTTTACTTTGTGGTGTCGGTGAAACCGCCTGGGATATTGTGCAATCGATCGAAGCCATGCACGCCCTGGATGCCGATCAGATTCGTGTCATGAATTTTGTTCCTCAGCCGGGAACCCCCATGGAAAGTCAAATCCCAGCGAATCCGCAAAGGGAAATGATGATTAGTGCTGTTATGCGGCTGGTTTTCCCAAACAGAATGATACCGGCTTCGTTGGACGTCGATGGGATTGCCGGATTGAAACAGCGGCTGGATGCCGGTGCCAATGTGGTCACGTCCATCGTACAGCCGGGAGAAGGCCTTGCCGGTGTGGCCCAGCATGCGCTGGATATAGAAGAAGGCAAGCGAACCCATGCTGCGGTATTGAAGGTCCTGAGGATGAGTGGACTGAGAACGGCAACCAATGACGAGTATCTAACCTGGATAAAATCCCGCCAACAGTCAATCGGCAAGCACGATTCGAGGAGGGAAATCGCGTGTTAGTCGCCGTGGTGGGCGGAAATCTTCAAGGCGTTGAGGCCGCCTATTTAGCCAAAAAAGCCGGATGGCAGATATTGATGATCGACCGCAAAGCGGTTGTGCCGGCAGCGGGTCTTTGTGATCGCTTTATTCAAATAAATATAACAACCCAAAAGGATTTAGAAAGTGCCCTTAAGGGTGTTGACCTGGTTATACCGGCTTTGGAAAACCAAGATGCACTGGCCTGTTTGGAACGCTGGTCGCTGAATTCAGAAATTCCGCTGGTGTTCGACCCGGTCGCTTATTCCATATCTTCATCGAAAATAAAATCAGACCAACTCTTTTCCCGAATCGGTGTGCCAACTCCCCTGCCCTGGCCCGAATGCGATTTTCCGGTACTGGCCAAACCCAGCGTTGGAAGTGGTAGTCACAAAGTCAATGTCTTTTATAATTCAGAAGATTTACACGCTTATCAAAATGAATCCACCGAGGAGTGGGTGATCCAGGAATTTGTGTCCGGCCCGTCCTATTCCATCGAACTGGTCGGCCGGCCCGGAAATTATGTACCCCTTCAGGTGACCGACCTGCAAATGGATACGAATTATGATTGCAAGCGGGTTCTGGCTCCAACCGATCTGATACCGAGCCTTGTTTCAGAATTTGAAAAGATTTCCAGATCGATCGCCGAAAACATAGCGCTGACCGGCCTGATGGATGTTGAAGTCATCCGACATGAAAATACCCTCAAGGTATTGGAGGTCGATGCCAGATTGCCAAGCCAGACACCCACCGCCGTATTCTGGTCCACGGGCATCAATATACTAGAGATGCTCGCAGACTTTTATTTAATTGACAAAGATCCCAACAGAGGAGACATAGAAGCACCAAGGGGAGTAGTTTATGAACATATTCAGGTAACGCCGAATCGCTTGGAAGTTGCCGGCGAGCATATTTTATCCGGCACAGACCCGCTTCAAATTCGGGAAAATTTCTTCGGAGCGAACGAGGCCATCACCAACTATGTCCCTCATCGTCAGAAATGGGTGGCCACACTGATCATTTCTGAGAACACCCGTGAGATGGCCTGGCAGAGACGCAATAACGTGATTTCAGACATCCGGCAACATTTCGAACTGAACGCATGCCAGGATTTAGCCCCTCTGGTAGATATTGAGGAGGAAGAACAGTGACTCGCTTGGCGACTGGCGATGTCAAATCGATTTCGGCTGAACTTTCCAAATACGACGCCGTGTTGGCTGCCAAAACCGGCTACTCGTTGAGAGGCGTCGCCTGCCTGGCCGCCGGCGTGGCGGAAGAAGAAATTAAAAATCGCATAAAAGACCCTTTCATCGGTGTGATACCCATCACCAGTGGAGAAGGTGTTATCGCCGGGTTTTGTGAGGCTGTCGCCGGTATTGTTTCACACCTGGGTTGCAGAACGTTTATCACCCAAGCCACCGATGTCGCTGGATTGGCCGAGGCGTTCGAGAAAAAAGCCGATATTATCATGCTGGCTGATGACCATCGGTTTATCGCCCTGCATGCCGCATCCCGCCAACTGATTGATAATGCAACTGCCACCGGCAAAGGATTCGTCGCCGGTATGCGCCTCATGGCCGACGATTTAAAAAAAAGAAATGTATTGGTCATCGGATGCGGTCCGGTGGGACAAAGTGCGACAAAAGAACTGGTGGCCATGGACGTAAGCGTTTCAATTTATGATATCAATCCGGCGCGCAGCATTGATTTGGCTGAAAGGTTAAAACAATTACCTAATGCAAAAATACAGATTATAAAAGATTTAGATCGCGCACTGCAAACCCACAAATTCATTATCGAAGCTTCGCCGGCGGCGAAGCTTATCCATGCCCGACATATTAGAGCGGATACGTATATCAGCGCACCCGGGGTGCCCGTTGGTCTGGATCAAGAGGCCTTGTTAAAAATCGGCAACCGCTTGCTGCATGATCCATTGCAGCTCGGCGTCGCAACAATGACAATGTTGGCTTTTAAATTTCATATGAATGCCAAATATATCGGTTAGTCCAAATTTTCGCAGAATTTAAGATTTGTTTTCAGACAGGATTAACAGGATTTTATGGATATTTATTTTTTGGCTTTCCGGATGAAAGCCAAAAAATCCAATTCGCCTTCGGCGAAGCTTTATAAATAGATAGTTTTCAAAAAGCCGACGTTAGCGCAATGACGTGGCTTTCGATAACCAATATTGCAAAATGTTTACTTTCCTCAAGAATCGCAGCGGATTTGTGATGGATCACTTTCGTCTGGAAAGTGATCCAAAAAAAGATATCCTGTAAATCCTGTCTAAATTAAAAATTTAAAATAAAATCCATTCCGATTCAGCTATGGCGAATCAGAAAAAAACAAAAAAACCGGCTAAACGATTTTATCGCAAGCGGGTCGAACTGTTTCGATTAATTGACAAAATAAAACTGTGGCCTTCAAGAAAAGGCATCTTACATGGGATCAAG
>JASFTL010000274.1:0-5817 GCA_050053555.1 Desulfobacterales bacterium | reverse complement strand
GTTTTTATCCATATCAGGGAAATTGAAGAATCATATTCAAATCTATTCCAGTGGCTTTTTAATCGCTTTACCACGAGAAAATTGGTGCGCATCTTTAACTCACCCGCGGATCAAA
This sequence comes from Desulfobacterales bacterium, assembly GCA_050053555.1. Taxonomy (GTDB): domain Bacteria; phylum Desulfobacterota; class Desulfobacteria; order Desulfobacterales; family JAHEIW01; genus JAHEIW01. Next base: position 5,702 of record JASFTL010000274.1, on the reverse strand, counting down.
ATTGGAGCGGATATAAAATTATGATAAATGATCATCGTATTCAATTTGGAAGACCGAATTTAGCCGAATTGATCAAACAGCATAGTGTGGTGGATCTGCACTTTCATTCCCGCTATTCGGATGGGTATAATAAAGTGGAGACGATTGCCAGAAAAGCACATGAACTCGGAATCGGGATCGCTGTAACCGATCACAATGAAATACGAGGCGCCGTTGAGATTGATGGATATCGGGATGTCTTCAGCATACCGGGTATTGAAATGACATCCAGAGAAGGAACGCATATACTTATCTATTTTTATCATATTGATAATCTTGAAAGTTTTTATGCCCATGACGTGATCCCTTATATGGGAAATGATATCATGAGTTCCACCTCGCTGGAGATGGAAGAAATTATCAAACGTGCCCGCAAATTTAAGACCGTTATTATCTTCCCCCATCCATTCTGTGGCGTCTATACCGGCATCCAGAACTCATATTTCCCGGAGACTCGACGCGAACGTCTTTTTTCCATGATCGACGGCGTTGAGGTCATCAATTCCGAAAATATGAATAAATCGAACCTGCGCAGTGCCCTGCTGGGATTTAATTTAGACAAGGGGATTACCGGAGGCAGCGACGGCCACCGCATTTCCCAGTTGGGAAAAGTCGTAACCTATGCAGCGTGCAAGCGCAGTCGCAAGGCCTTTCTGGATGCCATTAAAAAGAAAAAAACAAAGGTTGTGGGCAAGGAAATCGATCTGATCCGTAAGGTAACCTCAAACGGGGTGAAACTGCGCTCCAATATCAAGAATTATCCGGATCTTGTCGAAAAGAATCTCAAATATAGCTATACGGTGATAAACACCAAATCAAAAGAAATTAGAGAGAATATGAAACGCAGTCTGAATGGCAAAAAAAATGGAACAAAAAAATATCAGGCATTATAATGAAATAAATTTAACTTAGAATTTGCCTGTTATCGCTATCACAGCATAAAAAAATGCCGGGGATCTGTAATCCACGGCATTTTTTTTATTCAAATCCAGCTAGGATTCAGGCGCCTGTTGGTTTTCATCCGGATTCAAATCTTGGATATCCACACCGCCGCAATCCGGGCAAAAAATAAAAGTTTTGCCGGTTGACTCGTCATTGGCTTCATCCAGCTCCGCAGCCGGCCCCCGCCAACCGCATTCCTGACACTCCTTGTGTTGCTTGCCCATGACCCCGCCTTATTGATTCCAACGCAGGAGATATTACCCCACCAACATCAATCCGGATGTAAAATCAACCTCGTTCCATTATATCCAATTTCAAATCCAAGGGCAAATTCAGCAGCTAGATGTACCTCTAAAGATCACGATGAGGTTCATGGCTGAAAAGGTTATCAATCGTTTGTCATATAATATAAATCTAATCATCCACAACCTGGGTTCAATGAAATTCGTGCATAGAAAAAGAATTAAAATAATCTTGACTTTTCTGGCACCGTGCCCCACAATGTGTTTAAAATACCACAATGTGTCATAAAGAATCAGGTTGCAGACAGTTTGACTCAAGGGGCAAGGCGCCTTCTACTGAATCACGGAAGCTTTCATTCTGCTTTAAATTCACGTCCTCTGAAGCTGAAGCCGCCAATTTCAATCATTGATAAGTACACTTCAATCTGACCGAAATTTCGACCCGGACACATTGAGATCTTTTCACCGGATGTTCATGCTCGTATTCAGAAATTTTTTGAGCAGACCTCATGACCACACAAAGCCTCATACAAAAGATAACGACGCCCCGCAATCTCGGCAGGATACGGTTTTATTTTCGCCTTTTCTTTATTTTAGCCTTTTTAATTCTCCTAGCTGTCTGGCTGGATTATTGGTTTATAGGCGAAATAGGAATTGCCAAAAAATTCGCCGAATTTGTGGACGGCCGCTGGGGCACCGGTGTCTTGATCGGGGGTGGGATTCTTTATATCCTGCTATTAAGCCTGCCCTTTGTGCCCGGGGTAGAGCTGGGGTTGTTGCTGATGTGTATCTTTGGGAAAGAAGGAATAGTTTTTGTCTATTTGGCCACGGTTGCAGGCTTAAGCCTGGCGTTTATGATCGGCCGCTTGCTACCGAAAGGATGGATTGATGCCCGGCTGCAAAAACTTGGATTTTCTCAATCCTGTGACAGCCACTCCAATGAGATTGACAGGATGCTGGATACCTTCTCCATCAACCAGGAATTTTGTGAAAGCCGGCTCAGATCTTATTTATCGAAGTATCGCTATCTGACGTTAGCCGTTTTATTCAATATGCCCGGAAATTACCTTATTGGTGGTGGGGGTGGAATTTCCCTGGCCTGTGGAATTAGTCGCGGCTTCTCGTGGAAATGGTTTTTGCTAAGCGTTATTCTTGCAGTTTCTCCGGTGCCCCTGCTCGCCTATTTCGGTGTCATTCAACTGGAAGTATTTTTAGGCGTTCCAAAATAAAGGAAATACGCAATGAAAAGCCCGATTCTAAATTGGGCCTGTGGAACAACGGCCGTATTGGGATTGCCTCTGGGCGCAATCGTGGCCCTCTCATCCGGAAGCCTGTTAGCGGGTTTAGCCAGTATGATGGCGGTTGTTTTCGTCGTATTGTTCGTCTGCCGTAAAGACATCATTTCTGAATACAATCAAAGAAAAAGCGCATCGCAAAACGAATCGCATGGATGAGGCGGATTAAATTCTGCTAAAATGCATCAGATAATTCACATGCGTGTTCCCGCCCAGGGAGTATCTTTTTAAGATCGGATTATAATGCAATCCGGTTGCGTCCATGAAAGATAAACCTGCAGCCGCTGCCCAATTTTGCAATTCAGTCGGTTTGATAAATTTGCTGTAGGTATGGGTGCCTTTGCGCACCAGGCCGAGAATATATTCCGCACCGATAATCGCAAACACAAAAGACTTCAGGTTGCGGTTAAGGGTGGCGAAGAATACATCCCCACCGGTCTTGACCACCGTTTTACAGGCTTCAACCACCGAGGCCGGATCGGGCACATGCTCCAGCAACTCCAGGCAGGTGACCACATCAAATCGCTCTGGAAAGATCTTCGCAAATTGTTCAACGGTCGCCTGCTGATAATCCACTTCAAGTCCGGATTCGCTTGAATGCAGCCGGGCAACCTCCAGAGCGGTATCACCCATATCTATTCCGGTAACCTTCGCACCCAGCGATGCCATGGCCTCGGCAAGGATACCACCCCCGCAGCCCACATCCAGCACAGATTTTCCGACAAGTGGTGTGCGTTCGTTAATATAGTTTAGCCGCAGCACATTGATGTCATGCAGGGCCTTAAAATCGCCCTGCCGATCCCACCAGATCGGAGCCATGGCCTCAAATTTGGCAATCTCAGCCGCATCGATGTTAGACGTAGGTTTATTCGTAAATTTTCCGGTCATCTTAAATTGGATAATCAAATTAAAAAATCGAACTATTCGTTTTCCGTTGTCAGTCGTCCGCTGCAAAACAGGCGCACGGCAACCGACAACGGAATACACACAACTAACAATAAGTTCACTCTCTGAATTTTCATTTCAATAATTTTAGGATTTTTTAAGGACCAGCCCCCACAATTGCGACAGCAGCATGCCGGCCAGCATCAGCCCGCAGCCGACAAGTCCACGAGGCGAAATGATTTCACCCAGTATCACCCAGCCGCCCAAGGCAGCAAAGACAGCCTCAAGACTGAGAAGAATGGCGGCATGCGCCGGATGGGCATCTCTTTGAGCGATAACCTGGAGGGTATAGGCAATTCCGACGGAAAGCACTCCGCTGTAAAGAATTGGAACAGCGGCTTCAACAATCGAAGGCCATGTGATGAGTTCTACCGCTGACGCCGTGATAAGACTGAGAATCGTACAGGCAAAATATTGTGAAAATGCCAATTTGATAGCATTGATCCTGGGGGAAAGCCAGCCGATAATCAGAACATGTGCCGCCCAGAAAAAAGCGCCGATTAAAACAAGCAAATCGCCCATCTCAATTGTAAATTGTTCAGTCACACTTAAAAAATATAGGCCAACGGCCGCCAGAATCGCGCCGATCCATGTTCCGATCTTTGGTTGTTGTTTCCAGAAAAGTCCCAGAATCGGAACGATAATCACATACAGGCCGGTGATAAACCCCGCTTTGCCTGCCGTGGTATAGACAAGTCCGATTTGCTGTAATGACGCCCCTGAAAAAAGGGCCAATCCAAGTGCACCGCCACCAAAAAGAATCGTCTTTAATCCAGGATTCGGAAGAATTTTGCTTGTTGCCGTTTTCTGCTCTCGACTGATCAACACGAGCGGCAACAGCGACAGGCTGCCGATCGCAAATCGAATACCGTTGAAAGTGAAAGGGCCCACATAGTCCATTCCAACCCGCTGGGCAACAAAGGCAAATCCCCATATGATCGCGGTGGTCAGCAAAAGCGCGTCTGATTTTACCGTTACCCCTTTCATAAAGGGGCACCATACCCGCCCCCCCCATACCGAGTCAAGGCAAGAAAGTAATCACTCAGAAGAAACAAAAAGGTTGATAAATACTGCCTTGCAGAATACATTGGTAATGGTTCTAAAACTATCCTTGGACGTAAACTATAACTTTTCCGCCGCAGGCGGATTGAGTTTGGCCATTCTCCTCCGGAGAATGGCCAAAATAATTAATCCTAATAATCCTGTAAATCCTGTCTAAAAAAAATTAATAGAAAGGACGCGACAATGAACCTGGCCAAGTTTGCCCGTCGCCGCTATACGGAAGGAAGAACCCCCATCGAAAAACTCTCCCGACTTTCCAAAAAACTCGGAGGACCTGCCATCTACATGAAAAGGGACGATCTGCTGGGACTTGCAGGCGGGGGCAACAAAACTCGCAAGCTGGAATTTCTGGTGGCTGAAGCTTTAGAGCAGGGAGCCGACACCTTAATCACCTGTGGAGCTGTGCAATCCAACCACTGCCGACTTACGCTGGCAGCTGCTGTAAAAGAAGGTTTAAAATGCAGACTGGTTTTAGAGGAACGGGTGGCCGGCAGTTATAATCCGGAATCCGCCGGAAATAATTTTTTATTCCGATTGATGGGTGTCGAAAAAATAAAGGTGGCTCCCGGCGGCACTGACATGACGGCCGCCATGCAGGCCGTCGCCGACGAGGTCGCCAGCGAAGGCCGCAAAGCCTATATTATCCCCGGCGGCGGATCTACCCCAACAGGGGCGACCGGTTACGTGGCCTGTGCAGAAGAAATTCTTGCCCAAACCTTTGATCTGGGAATCAACATCGATCGGGTTGTTTGCGCCAGCGGCAGCGCCGGAACCCACGCAGGGCTGGTCACCGGCTTTCACGGCAACAACAGCCACATACCGGTAATCGGCATTAATGTCAGCCGATCTAAAGGGGATCAGGAAGAACTGGTTTATGCGCTTGTGAAAGAGACAGCTAAACATGTCGGCGTAAGTTCAGGTATTCCAAGGGAATCCGTTGTTTGCTTCGACGAATATGTCGGGCCGGGTTATTCTCTGCCAACACCTGAAATGGCCGAAGCCGTTCGGATGCTGGCGCGTTTGGAAGGTGTTCTGATCGACCCGGTTTACACCGGCAAAGCCATGGCCGGGCTCATTGACCTGGTGCGCAAAGGTATTTTCAATAGAGATGAAAATATACTTTTCGTTCACACCGGCGGTTCGCCGGCGCTGTATGTTTATATGCGCGATATTTTGG
>JASFTL010000273.1:0-5819 GCA_050053555.1 Desulfobacterales bacterium | reverse complement strand
CATTGCTCGCCGTTATGCTAGTTTCCAGATTGACTAATTTTAAATCCGGTTGGCGGCGTTCCAGTTCTTCAAGGGCATCTCCCCAGATGTAGGCAAAGGCGGCCGGCCGCGGAATGGGTCCATTGGCCTCCTCGGCAATCCGCACATATCCTTTGGCACTTTTCATGTATCCTTCATAGATAACCGGATCGCCGGGATGCGGCAGCACCTGGTCAATTCCTCTGCCGGTCATCACGTCTCCGGTCATAAATAATGTGATATGCGGGCGTGTTTTTAAGGGCCGATTGGCCGCCTTTTCGTCTGAAGATGGCATTTTTCCCCACCGATGATTGTCTGCGGCAATCCCTGCTTCAGGTGCCGGTTGCGCCAATACAGCACAGGAAATAAAAAACACAGCTAAAAGATAATTCAAAAAATTCATTCTTTCCACCGCACGATCTTTCGCTTTTCAGGATCATCTGAGAGAAAGAGCGGGTATCATTCGCACGAGCCGGTTTGGCCGGATATTATCCTTCAGCAATCATTTGCCGCTAAATTCTATCTGAATTCTGCCGAGATTTGATCATCCACGCCAAAAATATAGGAAATTAACGCCGCGCGCATCCACATGCCGTTGCGTTCCTGTTTCCAGTAGACGGCACGCGGATCCTTGTCGACTTCAACTTCAATTTCATAGCGGCGGGGAAGCGGGTGCATAATGATACAGTGGGATTGGATCACGGAAAGGTGCTCTTTGGTGAAATGAAATTCCGGGTAGATGTCGGATTCTTCAGCCGGGGCTTCCGCGTATTCTTTTTGAATGCGGGTCATGTAAATGGCGTCAACTTCAGGCATGACAGCGGCAAAATCATCGGTTTCATGGAATTCGATTTTGTGTTTCTTTAGAAAACTTTTGATGTCGTCTTTCATCTGAAATATTTCCGGTGAGACAAAATACAGCTTGATATCTTTGTAGTTTCGCATCAGATAGCTCAGGGAGCGCACCGTCCGCCCGCGCTTTAAATCCCCCACCATGGCAATTTTTTTGTTGTCCAGGCCGCCGATGTTTCGAAAAGAGCGCTCCAGGGTGTAAATATCCAACAGCGCCTGGGTGGGGTGCTGATCGGGTCCGGAACCGCCGTTGATGATAGCTATGGGCAGTTTGTTTTGATTCAAAATCCAGGCGGTTTTTTCGGCAAATCCAGCTTTAGGGTGTCGAATAATGATCAGGTCCACATAGCTGGCAAAGGTGCGAATGGTGTCTTCCTGGGATTCGCCTTTGACCTCCGAGCTGGTGGTGGTGCCGCGAATTTCTGATATTTTCATACCCAGGATATGGCAGGCATTCAGGAAAGAAATAAAAGTGCGGGTAGAGGGCTGCACAAAATATAGCATCGCGCGCTTATGGGAAAGCAGGCTGCTCAGCTTCTGAGCGCCTATCTTCGTCAGCGCCATGCGGCGAATCTGGGTGGCCAAAAGACACATATTATCCAGAAACGCACGGTCAAATTGCTGCGAAAATAAAACATCAATCATGCGTCCGTTTCGCATAAAGAAATCGAGTTTGTTACTTTTTTCGATCTTATAGAATTCTTCCCATCCTTTATAGGTTTGAATTGTGACTTCTTTTGGCTCGTCCATGGTGGCTACCCTTTCCTTTTCTTGAGGCTGTCTCAAAAATGCATCTAATGTCCGATAGCTGCGTTTCAATTCGCTCCAAAATGCTCAGGTACTGGCGTGTACGCTCCGCTTTTGAAGCGAATTGCGCCTTGATGAGCACATTAATTTAATAAAGATCAGGTGCGAAATCCCGCTAGCTAGCGGGACTCTCGAAGATGATCTGCTATTTTTAAGACAGCCTCTAGTTGGATTGATATATTATTAGAGGAAGAATTTGGGTTTTGCAATAAGCGTTTGCCATTTTATTGCGGCTTCGCATTCTTTTGAAAAGAATATTTTCATTTCAGCAGGTTTTCTTTTTGGTTTTCATAAATACCGGTGACCAGAGGCAGCACAAGCATGAATGATCCTAAGATAACGATAGCCGGCCATCCACCGTAAATGTAGCCATATCCATTCAAGGTAATACCCGCATACCCGCCAATATAATAAAATAAGACATATAAAGAATTGGCCCGACCGCGGCTGGTTTTCATTTTGCGATTAAGGGAGGCCGCAGCGGCGGAATGAACCATAAAAAAGCCGCCACAGATTCCGGCAAGTGCAGCGACAATTGCGGAGAATGACTTTATCAGTGTACATAAAAGGAATAAACCGAATATCAAAGAACCCAATGCCATCGTTGCTCCATTGCCAATTCTATTGGATAGCTTGCCTGTCAAAGGACCGATAATAATCCCTATTACATATGCAAGATACAAAAGGGTGATCATCTGGGTTGTGGCGTGAAATGGGGGGGCAGAGAGGTAATAAGGAAGGTAATTGAAAATTGATGAAAATACAAAGAATGCGCCAAAGGATACCAAAAAAATGCGCAGCAAATCATGGCGTAAGAGCAACTGAATGAATCCCAACTTTTTTTCTTCAGTCTTTTTGCTTGCCGTTTCAGCCGGCAACGTAAATGCAGCTGCGGCTACCACGATCAGTAGAAGAATTGATGCACTCACGAAACCATAACGCCAGTGCAATGGTGGGTGAATCCATCCGCCGAGCAAGCGCCCGCCTAAACCACCGACCACTGTTGCGGATACATAAGAACCCATGGCAACATTCAACCGTTCAGAAGGTAGATTTTTTGCCAGATAAGCTGCCAGGCATGTTGTCAGTCCGGGAATAAATAAACCTTGTAAAAAACGGGCGCAAGTCAGCAGCCAAAAGCTTTTTGTGGCAGCACAAAAAAAACCGGCAGCTGCGATGACGAAGCCGCCGGTCAGAATAATGGGCTTTATTGAATAGCGATCTGCCAGTCGGCCAAATGGCAGATTCGAAAGAGCGATGCCTAAGATTACGGCGGATACAGAAAAAGATGCGGTCGATTCATTGATACCAAACTCAGCAGAAAGCACCGGCAATACCGGTTGCGTAATATAAATATTGGAAAATGCTGCAGTCACCAGGGCAAAAATCAGTGCTTGCAGAGTTAAAAATTGGCCGCTTTGCATTGAATAAGGAACTGTTTTGAATTTTGGCGATTTGGTGAAACAAATGCCGGCTGGCTCGCTTGCATTTTTATTCTAAAAAAGATTCATTACACATTTTTTCTGGAAGATCAATCGCAACCCCGGCTCATGACAGCGTGGCTACAATATCATATAAATATCCCATCAATACCGCTCCGGCCAGCGAAAAGGAAACATAAAGCCAAAACACACGCCGGGCCACTAAAGGCCAGACCGCCGCCATGGCAGGCAGCGTGGTGGTGGGCCCGGCAATCAGAAAGGCCAGTGCAGCAGCCGGGTTCATCCCCTGAGTCAACAGACCGCTGATCATGGGCAGGGCCGTCAGACTGCTGGTGTAGGTCGGTACGCCCAGAATCGCTGCGGTGCCAATTGCCAGGGGGTTTTTCTGCCCCAGTGCCGCGGTTATCCACTCCTGTGGCATATACAGGGTAATCAGGGCTTCGAGAAAAAAAGCTAAGGCCATGAATTTAATTACCATCGTGGTCGCGCGCAGTGTTTCTTTAAACAGACGCTTTCGGAAAGTTTCGGGTGAGCCGTCGCAGCCGCAGCCCTGATTTCCGTTGCCGCAGGCGACTTCAGGGGTAGGTGCATGGCATAATTGGGGTTTTGTCGGCGATGGACCCACCCGCGGCGTGATTGCAGTTGAACACAAACTGCAGCCGGCAGCCGATTCAGGTTTGGCGGGCACCACCATGTGCACGTATTGGAGCTGATCCCGTGAATTGAATACCACCGGCGGAAACAGCCGTTCAGATGTCACAACAGCGGTGAAGCTGTCCTTAATTCTGTGCCAGCCTTTTTTAAACAATTCAGCCGTGCCCTGCACCTTTGCAACCTTGCGCGTCCGCAGGATCTCTTTCCCCAGCCATCCGTTTTGCATCAGCATGTGCGTAATGAAACCCGCCCCCAGGCTTAAAACCAGCGTGGCGGCCATACGCCAGATGGCCAGCTCCCAGCCGACCATGCCGACACTTAAGAAAAAGATTTCCGGATCCATGGAGGGAGAGGCAATCCAGAACGACATCACCGGTGCCAGCGGCACTCCGCTGATCAACAGCGAGGCGATCACCGGGATAATGCCGCATGAGCAGAAGGGGCTGAAGGCGCCCACAAAAGTTGCCATTAAAATGGCGGCCAGCGGGCGAGCCTCAAACGCACGTTTGATATATTTGGATGCCCCTGACATTTGAACGGCAACGGCCAAAGGGATTGTGACCAGCAGGTATGGCCAGATATGCCGGAATGCGTCGATAATGAATTGACTGATTTCGAATATAGGCGCTATCATGTTGCTTTACTCTTCAAGTTAATCGTCTTTTTACGATAATCCGATCCAAAAAAAATGCGGCCCTGCGGAATAGTTTATCGTAATTTTACGATATTCTGGTTTAAAAAAAACTGCCTTGCACGCAGCCCCCGTCTAAGGGGCGGGAATATTTTATGCGATTCTAAAAAATATCATCTACAACGGATCGAAACCATTTAATATTCTTTTCATCCAGCTGGTAACAGGTGGCGGTGCCCTCGATGATGCCGGAGATCCAACCGGTATCTTTCAGCACCTTTAGATGTTGCGAAACGGTAGCCTGGGCAATGGGCAGGTACTCGACAATATCGCCCGTGATGCATCCCGGATGGGTGACCAGGAACTTGACGATCTCAAAACGGATGGGATTGCCCAGGGCTTTCAGCATGGAAACCAGCCGTTTCTGCTTATTTCCGGAAATATTTAACGTGCAACATGCGGGTGGAATCGCTTTTTTTATTTGTCTCATGTATTTAGATCCGTTTATCGTATTTTTACGATAAACATTATCAGGTCAAAAACCGGATTGTCAACCCCGGCGATGATTTTTTCGATAATTATTTTCAAATTTGATCATCCTTTCGTCAATTCCCCCCATACAACTCTTATTTCCATGTCTTTTCCAGTGCTGCTTTCCTTAATTGCGGAGCCGCTCACCGGGCTCGTCGACACGGCTTTCGTTGCGCGCCTGGGCGCAGAATCACTCGCCGCCCTCGGCGTTGGAACGGTGACGCTTTCATGCATTTTTTGGGTATTTAATTTTTTGGGAATCGGAACCCAAACCGAAGTCGCCCAGGCCTATTGCCGCCAAGAATTCATCATCGTAAGAGAAATCGGGGGCTCGGCATTCGTTTCAGGCATTATGATTGGAATGCTGCCGGTGGTTTTTGGCTTGCCCTTCGTGCCTTATATTTCGAAGGTGATGGGAGCTCGCGGAGCGGTGTTTGATTTGTCATCGCAATACATTCAAATTCGACTTTTCGGAGCACCGGCTGTTTTACTGACCATAGCAGCCTTTGGTATTTTCAGGGGGCTGCAGGATATGCGTACGCCCTTCTGGGTGGCGATCAGTATCAATACACTCAACATCATACTGGATCCGTTGCTGATTTTCGGGTGCGGCCCGTTTCCACGGTTGGGGGTTTTCGGTGCGGGCCTGGCGAGCACTATCAGTCAGTGGATCGGTGCTACATGTCTGGTTTGGATCGTCTATAGAAGAATAGGCTTTCCAAACCGAATCCGGTGGCGCGATGTTCTTAAGCTTTTTAAGATAGGCCGAGATCTTTTTATTCGGACCGGACTGCTCACCGCATTTTATATCATCACTACCCGGGCGGCTACCCGCCTCGGTCCTGATGCGTGAGCCGCTCATCAGGCAATTCGGCAGGTCTGGG
>JASFTL010000272.1:0-5833 GCA_050053555.1 Desulfobacterales bacterium | reverse complement strand
AATTTATCCCCGAATTTCGCTCCATTCGCAACCGCATCCAGTATGATGAATATCATCTTTATCCGGTCGACAAGCATCTGTTGCGAAGCGTGCAAACCCTCAAAAAGTTCGGCAGCGCCACAGACAGCAACCTGGAGCCGCTATGTGAAAAGCTTTACCGGAATCTGAAAAATAAGAAGCTATTACTCTGGGCAACGTTACTGCATGACATCGGCAAGGGCGGGTCTACAGAAGATCATTCAGCAAAAGGCGCTGAGATCGTTAAAAACATACTTAGCCAAAAGGGACTGGGGCCTGCCGATATCGATACGGTCATTTTTCTAGTTGAGAAACATCTGTTGTTGATTAAAACCGCTACCCGAAGGGATATCAACAATGAGGAGACGGTCATTTCATGTGCTCGCAAAATAAAGTCCGTCGAGCGCCTAAAAATGCTTTATCTGCTGACCGTCGCCGATTCGATCGCAACCGGGCCGATGGCCTGGAATGATTGGACGGCAACGCTTTTGAGAGATTTTTTCCTCAAAACTGTGAATGTACTGGAAAAAGGAGAGCTGGCCACGGTGCGCGCGGTCGAAATTGTGGAGCAGAAAAAAAAGGAGACCATCTGTTCAGCCCGCAATCTTAAGGCAAAAAAGAAAATCGAAGATCTGCTGGGGGCGATGTCAGCGCGATATCTTTTATACATGCCAGCTTCGAAAATAAGGAGACATATCAGACTGTACAACGATCTATGCGCTGGCAATTCTAACTTTATATGGGAAATCGAGCACGCCGCTGATGCCAACACCCGCGCGGTGACCCTCTGCGCCCCGGATCGTCCCGGTTTGATTTCTAAAATTGCCGGTGTCTTTACCTTAAACAACATCAATATTCTGGATGTTCAGGTCTATACCTGGCGCAACGATATTGCGTTGGATATTTTCAAGGTCAAACCCCCTCCGGATCCGATACTGGAGGACGAAAAATGGAACCGGACCGCCAGGGACCTTGGGGCTGCACTGTCCGATCAACTGGACCTGACCGCAGCCCTTAACAAAAAGGTGGGCGCATACCGCCCCGCTAAGACCGGGCTTGAAAAAAAACCCCATCAGATCACGGTGGACAATACCAGTTCCAGTTTTTTTACCATCATTGAAGTGTTCACCTATGATTTTCCGGGGTTGCTCTATAGCATAAGCGATGCGCTTTTTAGGTGTGATCTTGATATCTGGGTTGCCAAAATAGCCACCAAAGCAGATCAGGTAGTCGATGTGTTTTATGTCAGGGATTTAAACGGACAGAAGGTGGATACACCGAAACTGGAATCAAAGATTAAAGAGACCATCATGGAAACGCTTCCAGAGAATTGATTATTTCTAAGTCAGAATGCATTAAAATAGTCAATCTACCCGATACACCCATTCCGCCTTCATCATTTCCACTCATCAATCGAGACGAAAAACAAAATTACATTTACGTAAAATTATCTGTTAGAACTTACATAAATGTAACTATCAAGTTTTATTTGAAACATACCCAATCCATTTAACTAACTGAATTTTATCATATTAACGAATTATTGGCTGTTTGGCACATCGCTTGCTTTTTACATCGCAATCAAAGTCTGGCCGGATTCCATTTGCACTTCTAAAGATAGCAGACCCGGATGATCGGGATAGACTCTGAAGTTTAATCAAACGCAGGAGGTCGATGTCATGAAATTAGTTGTCGCCATGATTCAACCGCATAAATTAACCGACGTCAAACAGGCATTATTTGACGAAGAAGTCTATGCCATGACCGTTAGCAATGCCCTGGGATGCGGCAACACAATGGGTTACACCGAAACCTACAGGGGGGTGAGACAGGAAGTCAATCTCCTCAAAAAAGTCAGGCTCGAGATAGCCGTAAACGAAGATTTTGTGGAACGAACCATCGAAGCCATCATTAAAGGTGCCCGAACCGGCAACATGGGTGACGGAAAGATCTTCGTGCTCGAGCTGCCTCAATGCATTCGCATCAGAACCTTAGAGCGAGGCGTTAAGGCCGTTCGATAAGATTTCCACCGAAAATGAGCGTTTCAACAACATATTCAGGAGGTGCAATCATGATCGGAATTTGGATTGGAGCTGCGGTTATTGCAGCATTGATTCTACTGGCATTCATCAAAGCCAATCTGAGAATCTGTCATCCCAACGAACTGTTGGTTTTTTCAGGTCGAAAAAGAAAACTAAAAGATGGGACCGAAGTGGGATACCGGGTGATTAAAGGCGGACGGGGTCTTAAAATTCCCATAATCGAATCGGCAACCCGTCTCCCGCTAACCATCATCCCCATTGACATTGACCTCACCGGTGCTTTGACCAACGGACTCATTCCGGTGAATATCGAGGCGATGGCCAGCGTCAAAATTGCCGGCTCCGAGGCGGAAGGCTTATCCAACGCCCTGGAACGTTTTCTGGGAAAGAACCTCACAGACATCTCGACCGTTGCTAAGGAAAACCTGGAAGGAAGTCTGCGCGGGGTGCTGGCGACGTTGACGCCCGAAGAAGCCAATACCCAGAGACTGTCGTTTGCCGAAAAAGTGGTCCAGCAAGCCAGAGATGACCTCAGCCGTCTGGGTTTGGTACTGGATACGTTTAAGATTAAACACCTGTCCGACAACGAAGGCTATCTGGATGCCATCGGAAGAAAGAAGAATGCCGAAGTTCGCCGAGATGCCGAAATCGCCGAAGCCAACGCCCAGGCCGAGTCCAGGCAGGTTGCTGCCGAGGCGAAAAAAATCGGCAGTGTTGCTGAAGCAGAGGCCAACGTAAACATCGTCGAAGCCGAAAATAAACTGCGTATCAAACGCGCGGATCTGGATTCCGAAGCGCAACGGTACGAGGCCAGAGCAACGGTTGCCGGTGAAATTGCTAAAGTAGAGGAAGAGCGGAAACTGGAAGCGCAGCGCGTGGCAAAAAATAAAGCCAAATATGATGCAGATGTGATCATCCCTGCCCGAGCTGAAAAAGAAGCCTTGGCGTTAAAGGCCGTCGGCCAGGCCGCCAGCATTGTCGAAGACGGCAAAGCCACCGCCGAAGCGGTGCGCGTCATGCGCCAGGAATGGGAAAAAGAAGACACCCGAGAACTCTTTTTGATTCAGCAGTTGCCGGACATTCTCGACAAAGTCACCCGCGTGGTTTCTGACAATCTGTCGATCGACAAAGTTACCATCCTCGACAGCGGCAATGGCAATGGAATGCCGACCTATGTCAAAGGCGTTGCCGGTTCGATCGTTGCCATCATGGAGCAAGTAAAGAATGCCACCGGACTGGATCTACCTGAGATTCTGCGAGCCAGAAGCAAAGCAACTGGGGAGATCAGCCGCTAGGAGAAAAAATGCTGCAGTTAAAATCAAAAAAAGATGTCCTCAAAATTGTAAAAGACCGTGATGTTAGCTTCATTCAGATCTGGTTTACCGATATTTTGGGCGTCCTTAAATCCTTTGCCATCACACCGTCCGAACTGGAAAATGCGTTGACGGAGGGTATGGGCTTTGACGGCTCCTCAATCGAAGGTTTTGCCCGCATCGAAGAAAGCGACATGATTGCCATGCCTGATCCAGCAACCTTTCAGTTTCTGCCTTGGCGGCCCCAGGATCGACCGGTGGCCAGGTTGTTCTGTGATATCCTTCAACCGGATGGTTCGCATTATGCGGGCGACCCCCGTTATGTCCTCAAAAGGGCGCTGCAAAAAGTGGCCGACAAGGGATACAAATTTTACATTGGACCTGAGCTGGAATTTTTTTATTTCGAAAACAGCGAAACTCCGAAATACCTTGATAAGGGCGGTTATTTTGATTCCCGGCCGCTGGATCTGGCCAGTGACCTGCGCAGAAACACCATTTTTATGCTTCAGGGCATGGGCATCCAGGTGGAGTACAGCCACCACGAGGTTGCGCCCAGCCAGCATGAAATCGATCTGCGCTATGACGAAGGTTTAAAGATGGCTGATAAAACCATGACCTATCGCGTGGTGGTCAAGGAGGTGGCTAGAAAACACGGTTGTTATGCCACCTTCATGCCCAAACCCGTTTTCGGAGAAAACGGCAGCGGCATGCATGTCCACCAATCTTTATTTAGAGGTGACATGAACGCATTTTATGACCCTGCGGATAGATACCATTTATCAGACATGGCCAAATCCTACATTGCCGGCATCATGCATCATGCGCGCGAAATCGTGGGCGTCACCAATCAATGGGTCAATTCATACAAACGTTTGGTGCCGGGATATGAAGCACCGGTTTATATATCGTGGGCCCGGCGCAACCGCTCAGCCATGATTCGGGTACCGATGTACAAACCCGGTAAAGAGGCGGCGACCCGTATTGAGTTTCGCTCGCCGGATCCGGCCTGCAACCCTTACCTGGCCTTTGCGGTGATGCTGATGGCCGGACTGAAAGGTGTCGATGAAAAATATTCCCTACCGGAGCCGATCGAGGAAGATATTTACGAAATGGACGAAGCGGCGCGTGATCGAGCCGGCATTGTGTCATTGCCCGGAAGTCTCTTCGAGGCCATTCAGGAGCTGGAAAAAAGCGAAGTGGTCAAAGAAACCCTTGGCGATCATATTTATCACCAATTTATCGCCAATAAAAAAATCGAATGGGATCGTTTTAGAACACATGTCAGCAAATATGAAATCGAAAATTACCTGCCCAAGCTTTGAATAGGAGATGAAATCAAATGCGCCGAAGACACATCGTTTTAATTGTGATTGTTTTAAGTATGACCGGATTTGCGATAAACTTAGCAGGCGCCGAAGAGGCCAGCAATTCCGACACGGTTGCGATCGACAAGGTTGCACTGGACACTGGCTGGACCCTAATCGCAGCCGTTTTGGTGATGTTTATGCAAGCGGGCTTTGCTATGCTGACCGCCGGTTTTTCGCGTTCCAAAAACGCCTGTAACATGTTGATGAAAAATCTGATGGATTTTTGTTTCGGCACCATCGCCTACTGGGCCGTGGGGTTCGGGTTGATGTTCGGAGCCGGCAACCTTCTTTTCGGCCAAAGCGGGTTTTTTTTGATCGACTCGGGCAACACCTTTGCATCGCTGAGCTGGAGCCGGGTTCCTTTGGAGTGTAAGTATTTTTTCCAACTGGTCTTTTGTGCTACAGCAGCGACCATCGTTGCCGGGGCCATGGCAGAGCGCACGAAATTCATCGCTTATGTGTTCTACAGCATCGTTATCACTGCCATCATTTACCCTATCGTGGGACACTGGATCTGGGGCGGCGGCTGGCTGGCCGAACTCGGTATGTGGGACTTTGCCGGATCGACGGTCGTGCATTCCACCGGCGGCTGGCTGGCACTTACGGGAGCTATTATATTGGGACCCCGCACCGGCAAGTACAATCTCGACGGCTCATCCAATGTCATGGCCGGCCACAGCATACCGCTGGCCACCTTGGGCACCTTTATTCTCTGGTTCGGCTGGTTTGGCTTTAATCCCGGAAGCACCATGGCGTTGGTGTCCGATATCGCCCATATTGCCACCACCACCAATTTGGCCGGGGCAGCCGGCGGCATTTCGGCCATGATCACCTCCTGGTGGATGTTTAAGAAAGCCGACGTCAGTATGGCATTAAACGGGGTTCTCGGCGGGCTGGTCAGTATCACGGCCTCCTGCGCGTTTGTATCGGCAGGGAGCGCTATCTGGATTGGAATCATCGGCGGCGCCCTGGTCGTCTTAGGTGTCGTCTTCATCGACCAATATTTGCACATCGATGATCCGGTGGGGGCGATTGCCGTCCACGGCATTTGCGGCTCCTGGGGCACGCTGGCCTTGGGATTGTTTGCCCAGGA
>JASFTL010000271.1:0-5833 GCA_050053555.1 Desulfobacterales bacterium | reverse complement strand
CCGCCACCCTGTCTTTTGAAACGACAGATGATCTTCAGCCGTTGAAGGATATCATTGGTCAGAAAAGAGGTGTCGAGGCCTTTCGGTTTGGAATTAACATCGATAAACCCGGATACAACGTGTTTGTCACCGGAACGCCCGGATCCGGTAGAATGGCGACTGTCAAAAAACTCCTGGAAGAAATGTCGAAACAGGATCGCGTACCCGATGACCTTTGCTATTTGAATTGCTTTGAAAACCCGGAATCTCCCATTCTAATCCGTTTGGAAGGAGGTAAAGGGGCGGTTTTTAAAAAAGATGTTAAAAATCTGGTGGAAACGCTGAAAAAGGAAATTCCGCAGCTTTTCGAAAGCCAGGAATACATCAACATGAAAAAACAAATTACTGAAACCTACGAACAGCAAGCCAGCAGTTTTTTCAAGGCGCTCGAACAAAAAGTAAAGGAAGAAGGCTTTACCATCGTTGATGTGCAGATGGGCATGTTTAAAAGACCGGAAGTGATGCCCTTGGTTGATGGAAAGCCGGTGCCGATTGAACAACTGGAGGCCCTGGTTGAAAAAGAACGATTTCCAAAGGCGGAATACGAACAACTCCGAGAGAAGCAAGCAACTTTGACAAAGCAAATTGAGCAGATTTTTTTAGAAATCAAAGACCTTCAGAAAGATGTGAACGAAAAACTGGAAAAAATGGATCGTGCAACCTTTATAAAAACAGCTTCAGAACTGACAGCTCAAATCAATGAACGCCATAAAAATGATAAGATTAGACGATATCTGGAAGATATGCTCGAAGATATGGCGGATAATATCAGTATTTTTATGCCGCAATCGCAACAGCCGCAAATTCCGGGATTACCATCCATGGTAAAAGAAATCAATCTGTTTCAGCCCTATGAGGTCAATCTCATCGTTGATAACAGTCAGCGAACCAGTCCTCCGGTGATTGTTGAGGATTATCCGACTTACCGCAATATTTTTGGCAGCATCGAACGCATTGTCGACCGCAGCGGCGTTTGGCGAACAGATTACAGCAAGATCAAAACAGGTTCTTTGGTAAAAGCAAACGGAGGATTCCTCGTCATCAATTTGCGAGATGCCATCATCGAGCCTGGTGTCTGGCAGGCACTTAAACGCGCGCTGAAAAGTAAAAAACTTGAAATCCAGACCTTTGATCCCTTTTATTTTTTCACCACGACCGGATTAAAACCCGAGCCTATCGAGCTTGATGTGAAAGTCGTGGTAATTGCCGACTCGTACATATACCAATTGCTGCTTTACTACGATGAAGATCTGAGAAAGGTTTTCAAGGTCAGAGCTGACTTCGATACAGCCATGGATAAATCCGATCAAAACATCCAGCAATTTGCTGAGTTTGTCAAAATGGTAACCAACGAAGAAAAATTGCGACCATTGGACCGCACAGCGATCGCCGCTTTAGTCGAACAGGCAGTTCGAATGGCAGGTCGACAGGAGAAAATTTCGACCAGTTTCCCGGCTGTCACCGATCTGATTCGGGAAGCTGATTATTGGGCCGGGCAGGAAAACGAAACGGTTGTGAGAGAAAAACATGTCGACAAAGCGATTGAGGCCAAAATCTATCGATCTAATTTAGTTGAAGAGCACATTCAGGAGATGATCAACCGAGGCACCTTGATGATCGATGTGGACGGAGAAGTAGTCGGTCAAGTCAACGGCCTGGCGGTATACTCCTTGAGCGATTACATGTTTGGCAAACCCTCGCGTATCACAGCATCTACTTCGATGGGTCGAGCCGGGGTGATCAATATTGAACGGGAATCCGATATGTCGGGCAATACCCACAACAAAGGCGTTCTCATTTTAAGTGGGTATCTGCGGAAAAAGTATGCTCAGGACAAACCGTTGACCATGAGCGCCAGCATTGCTTTTGAGCAGTCATACAGCGGTGTGGACGGGGATAGTGCTTCCTCGACTGAAATTTATGCTTTGCTCTCCAGCCTGTCTGGCGTTCCGATTAAACAAAACATCGCCGTCACTGGATCTGTAAATCAGAAGGGAGAAATACAGGCGATTGGCGGAGTAAATCAAAAAATTGAAGGCTTCTTCGATTGTTGCCGCCAAACTGGATTGAACGGCGATCAAGGAGTGATGATACCCGAAAGCAATGTAAAGGATTTGATGCTACGCAAGGATGTAGTTAAGGCTGTCGAAGACAGTCGCTTTCAGATTTATGCAGTCAAGACGATTGACGACGGTATTGAAATTTTGACTGAGAAAGAGGCGGGAATTAAAAAGTCTGATGGAAGTTATCCTGAAGATTCCATTAATTTTTTAGTCGATAAGAAGTTAAAAGAGTTGGCTGAAGAAATTAAGAGATTTGTTGAAACTGAAGAAGCTAAAAAGAGAAAAGAAGACAGCAGGCAGTAAACAGATGGTCGATATGTGTTGATATTGGGCACCCTGTTTAAATGGCAGTCAGACAATCAACCGTTTCAATTCCAAGAGCACAGTTGAAAAACTTCCTCGAGAGATTACCTGCAGTGAAAACCGGAATATGTTGAATGGCGCCTAAACTCGAAGTTTATTTCGTTTACATCAATCCCTCGATCTCACAGTGATAATCCAGCTGAAACGGCAAATTCCAACTGAGTGCCGAAGATAAATTGTAAAACAATGTCATTTCAGGGCCAATCAAATTAAATAATAGAATTTTGAGGATAGATACAAAAATGAAACTAACAATGAAGATTTTGTGGAATCTGCTGCTTATCTCTGTAGGCAGTGTACTTTGTGCTGTGGCAATTAAGGGCATCCCCGTTCCCAAACAGTTTTTAGCTGAGGGCCTTAAGGGATTATCCCTTTCCCGTTCTGCCCATAAAAGATATGATTCTTAGTGCCCTGTCTGCCGGTATTATTACCGGTGTAGGATCGGGTATCATATTGAAATCGTTGGAATCTGCAGGTGGTTTAGACATTTTGACGGTAATTCTGTTTAAAAAGTTTTCCATTCGTCCAGGAAACTTCATTCGGGCCTTCAACAGTATCTTAATGCTGGTTGCAGCTTTACGTATTCCATTGGAAATGGTTTTATATACACTGATTTTTCTTTTTGTAAGCACCCACTTCATGAACATTGTTCTTATTGGCCTGAGCCAGCGTAAATCACTGATGATCATATCTCCGCAATGGGAAGAAATTTCACGCCAGATCATGGACAGATTGCAGAGAGGAGCGACCGTTGTGCGCGGACAGGATGGATATACAGGCCAAAAGATGCATATTCTTTATTCAGTGATCACATTTACAGAACTTTTCCGTTTCAAGGAAATGATCCGCAAACTTACCCCGAAGCCTTTGTGGTGGTTACAGATACCTTAGAGGTAATGGGCAAACGGATCGGCAATCAGCCGCACTGGTAAAAATGCGGTATCTCAAATATGAATTCTTTTCGCTATAATATATCAAGCATGAAGAATTTAAGCTTGACCACAAAAGTCATTTTTATATTTTTATGGTTAGGATGTAACTCGATCGGCTTTGCTGAAGTTACATCTCCTGGAAAGGACTTGCGGACGGTCGGCTGGGTGGAAAAGGTAAACATTTTCCCGGGTAATCTGAAGATCAAGGCCAAGCTGGACACTGGTGCCGAACATGCATCTTTGAATGCGACTCATATTGATGAGTTCGAACGTAGCCGAGCGAAATGGGTTCGATTTGACGTGACCAACTGGAACGGTCGTAAAGAAAGCATCGAGGCCAGGATTATTCGGACAGCCAAGATTAAGCAGCATGGCAGAAAATCTGCGATGTGCCCTGTCATCCGACTGAGAATATGCTTGGGCAAAGTGTATTAAACATTGCCGCACGGTGTACCGAACTTACCGGACCGGGGTATATTGGCGTCGATCTGGTTTTAGATAAAGAAAAGAGACCTTTGATCCTGGAAATGAACGCTCGCCCGGGTCTTAACATCCAGATCGCCAATCGAGCCGAATTGTTGCCACGTTTACAGCTTGTTGAAGAGAATCATCGAGGTCTGCCAAACATCGAAGAGCGAATCGCTTTTTCCATAGAACATTTCAATGCATCGTCTTTGTTCAATTTCGATTGGCCTATTCTGACTTTTAATAGCCACTTTATTTTCCAATTCACCACGTACAACTGGTGATGGGCAATTAACCAAATTAACCATAGCCATGAGTCGAACCTTCGCAGATACGAGTTCTACACCTGGAATTCAGCCAGCAACAGCAATCATCGGACCATTTCAAAGATTCTTCAGCAAGATTGTCACCGGGAGCTATCCACTTTTTATCACAGCAACCGCAGCGTTAATCTGGGCCAATGTTTCTGCCAATAGCTACCATTCCTTTTGGCATATGGAGGTTGCGCTTTCCTTGGGCCCTTTTCACATTTCCAAGTCATTGGTTCATTGGATCGATGAAGCCTTCATGACACTGTTTTTTTTTACAGTGGGTCTGGAAATCAAGCGTGAAGTGCTTGTTGGCGGGCTATCATCTCCCCAAAAGGCTATTTTGCCGATTGCCGCAGCAGTGGGGGGTATGCTGTTTCCGGCGATGATTTATATGGCATTTAATTATGGAACTCCGGCAGCCAAGGGATGGGGTATTCCGATGGCCACTGACATTGCTTTTTCTCTGGCTGTTTTGGCTGTTCTGAGAGACAGGGTGCCCGCCGGGCTCAGACTCTTTCTTTCGGCCTTTGCCATCGCAGATGATTTAGGCGCCGTTCTGGTTATCGCTATTTTTTACACCCAGGCACTTGTCTGGAAATATCTAATTTATTCACTGCTATTTTTAGCAGGACTCGCTGTAGCAAACCGGCTCTGGATTCGAAAAACTCTGGTTTATGTCATACTGGGCATTGGAATGTGGCTTACCATTTTACAATCGGGTGTGCATGCGACCGTGGCGGGAGTTGTGGTTGCCATGTTTATTCCTGCCAGAGGAAAATACGATACAGA
Organism: Desulfobacterales bacterium; assembly: GCA_050053555.1. Taxonomy (GTDB): domain Bacteria; phylum Desulfobacterota; class Desulfobacteria; order Desulfobacterales; family JAHEIW01; genus JAHEIW01. The sequence continues at coordinate 871 of JASFTL010000271.1, read as the reverse complement.
TACCTTCGTCAGGAACGTGAAAACATATTTAAAGGAAATTGAATGTGACAGTGACGGCGGCCTTTCAATCTTGATGAATCGACGGCATCTGAATGCTGTTCAAGCCATCGATCTGGCCTGTATAGATGTTGAAACACCGCTCCAAAGACTGGAGCATGCCCTCCAATCATGGGTGGCTTATATGGTGTTGCCTTTGTTTGCTCTGGCGAATTCGGGCCTGGTATTCAAAGGCATGGATGTCACTCAATCATTTGGAAATCCAGTGACGCTTGGCGTTTTATTCGGATTGGTCGCGGGAAAACCACTCGGGATTTTTCTGTTTGCCTATTTGGCCTGTCGGTTTATAGATGCCCGGCTTCCCCAGGGTGTGAGATGGTCGCATATTTTCGGCACCGCTCTTCTCGGCGGGATCGGTTTTACCATGTCACTGTTTATATCCGGGCTTTCTTTTGCGTCTGCCCAGTTTTTGGAGTTTTCAAAACTGGGCATCATATTAGCTTCCGTAATATCGGCAATTTTGGGCTTGGTAATATTAGGTTTCAGTAGCATAGAAGCAGAATAATTTTTCAATGTGTCTTTTGAGGAGGGCTATGATTCGCAATATTATTTTTATCTGTTTGATTGGCCTGGTTGTTATTTTTGTGCTGCAAAATACTCAGGTTGTTGAAGTCCGGTTTCTGTTCTGGACGATTTCAATGTCTCGGGCTTTAATGCTATTGGGGACTTTAGCGATCGGTCTTGTTGGAGGATGGCTGCTCACGATTCCGAAACGCAGCAAAGCCCATCCAGAAAAGCGTAAAAATTAGAAGCGCCTGACACAGGAATTCAAATTAGAAGGTATTTTGTGCAAAAGGATGATGACCGGGTATAA
>JASFTL010000270.1:0-5864 GCA_050053555.1 Desulfobacterales bacterium | reverse complement strand
CCCGTAGCGATCCAAAAGTTCGATTGCTTCTTGGACGGATTGGGGGCTATGGTATTCAAACGAACTGGGTTTCATTTCCGTTCTCCTGTGATTATCGGACTAATGCGTCTTTAATTCCTTGTCGATTTGTTTGAAAAATTGAGCGACCATCATTTTGGCGATTCCGCTGATCAGTCTCTGGCCGACCCCTGCGATCAATCCGCCGACCTGCCCCTCTCCTTGATAAGACACCATTGTGCTCTGGTTTTGATGGGACAATTCAATCAGGGCCTCTCCTTTTACAAATCCGGGACTGCCACCGCCTTCGACAATCAGACGGTATTTTTCCGGCGGTTGGGGATCCGCGACTTCGGCCATCCCTTTGTATGTCCCTTTAATGGCAGCGATGCCGATTTTCAGCGTGGCATCATATTTTCCAGGTTCTATTTCCTCCAGCTTTTCACATCCCGGGATGGCTTTTTCGAGATGCTGTGGATTGGTCAGAACTTCCCATACTTTCTCCTGTGTGGCCTTGAATTTATAAGTTCCTTCCAGCTTCATGAATAAACCTCCGTGGTCGCCGGCTCATTTTTGTTTTTTGGAATCCCGGATGAGATGCCAGATTCTATTGGGGCTAAGGGGCAGCTCGTTTATGGTTATACCTAACGGTGCCAGGGCATCGGCAATCGCATTTGCGATCGCAACCGGCACCGACATAGTCGAACTTTCGCCTGCTCCTTTTGAACCCAAAGCGGTGAGCGGGGAAGGCGTTTCCACATGCCCGATATCCACTTCAGGCACTTCCATGGCCGTCGGCACCAGATAATCCTGAAAGGACGCCGTCAGGCATTGACCGTTTTCATCATAGGCCCACTCTTCATAAAGGCTGCCTCCAAGGGCGTGGGCGATACTGCCCATCACCTGACCTTCCAATAACATGGGGTTCAGAATGGTGCCGGCGTCATGCACACTGGCCCATTTGAGGAACTCAACCTGACCGGTTTCGGGATCCACTTCCACAACAATGGCTTCCGCGATAAATCCATATGTGTTGGAAGAATCCACACGGTCCAGTTGATCCGGCGGCTGGGAAGTCGGCATGGATAGCAGGCTGCTGGCATATAGACCTACATCCATACCTTCCGGCAGGGCAGACTGATTCCAGTGCGCGGTACCGGCGATGTGTTTGACCTGGATCGATTTGTTCGGAGAGCCCTTAACGTAAAACTTGCCTTCTTTGGCTTCGATGTCTTCGGGATTGGCTTCCAAAAGATGGGCGGCAATTTTTTTCATTTTTTCCTTTACCTTGCGGGTGGCTGCCACAACGGCATTGACCCCTACGGAGGCAAAGCGGCTTGAGTAACTTCCGGTGGTGATGGTATAAACACGGTCATATGTGTCAACCACATCGCTGACGGAAACATCATCCGGATGAATACCCAATTCATCGGCAACGATCTGCGATATAACCGTTTCATGTCCCTGTCCCTGAGGGTTGGTGCATGCGATAACATGGGCTTTGCCCAGCGGATCCAATTTGACGATAACCGATTCGCCCGATCCTGATTTGGGATGGCCTTTGGCTCTCTGTTCGGGAGTCAAGGCCAGGGTTACATAGGCAATATTGGTAACCGAGGGATCTACAACCGTTGCAAGCCCAATACCGATATACCTTCCCGCCTTGCGGGCTTTCTGCTGTTCTTTCCTCATTTTTTTGTAGTCTATCTTTTCCAGGGCCATCTGCAGGGCCTTGGGATAGTCGCCGGCGTCGTATACGCCACCGGTTGCGGTCCTGTAGGGAAACTGGTCAGGCTGAATGAAATTTTTAAACCGTATTTCAGCCGGGTCCATTCCCAATTCCGCGGCGACCATGTCCACCAGTCGTTCGACACTGAAATAAAGCTCCTGGCAGGTATATCCCCGGTTCGGGGCTGTCAAACATTTGTTTGTGCCCACCACCATGACTTCTCGGTCCAAATTCCCAATTTGGTAGGCCCCGGTATGGTTTCCGGTGCTGCGATAGGCACATCCGGGCTCCGGCGCGCGGATATATCCGCCCGTATTGTCCATGGCTTTATCTTTGAGACCCAAGATGGTCCCGTCTTTTTTTACCGCGGCTTCCATGTAGGTGACGCGATCTGTTCCGGTGGCGCTGGCCAACAGGTGTTCGCGACGATCCTCGATCCATTTGACCGTCAGGCCTGTTTTTTTGGCTGCCAGCGCAATTAAGGCGATGTATGGATACATGCCTGTTTTGGTACCAAAGCCGCCGCCGATATCGGTGGGCACAATCCAGCGCATCTTGTTTTCGGGGATTCCAAGGGCAATGGCCACAAGGGAATGATTGACAAAAGGGCCTTGATAGTTGTTGTAAATGACAAACTCTTCGTTGAAGGGATTATAGGAAGCAATGACCCCATAAGTTTCAATCGGCGTCGATCCGTATTTGGGAAAAAGAAACTTGCCTTTGACCACCAGATCCGCCTCTTCATAAGCTTTTTGCATATCACCGTATTGAAAAAACCGGTGCGAGTAAATGTTGCTGCCGATATTGTCATGCAGAATAGGGGCGTCCGGTTCGACGGCTTCTTCGATGTCCATCACGACCGGCAATGGCTCGTACTCGACTTCGATCATGTCCAGCGCATCTTCGGCTATATAGCGGTTTTCCGCAACAACCACGGCCACCGGTTCACCGACGAAACGCACCTTGTCCACCGCACAGCTGTAATACTTTGGAGGAATCGGCACGCCCACCGGAAATGGCTGAGACATCGCGGCCACGTCATCACCGGTCAGAACACCCCTGACGCCGGAAACTTTCAGGGCCGGGGCTATATCCAACCCTTTAATCCGCGCATGCGGGTAGGGGCTTCGGAGTATGGCTGCGTACTTCATGTTCGGCAGCCGGATATCATCCATGAAACGTCCCCGGCCTGTAAGAAGACGCAGGTCTTCTTTGCGCTTAATTCCTTTGCCGACCCACTTTCCTTGTTGCTTTTCGGTCATACTGAATTCTCTCCCTGCTATAAAAGTGCTTCGAACACGGCTAGTCTCTAAACCACTCGAGTGTATGAATGTCATATTCGACGGCGAGCTTGCGGTTGAAGCGGGCATCCAGCAGCTCTGCCTCAAAACGATCTGCGAAAATCATTTCCCCCGCTAATAGAGGTGGTGTGCCCGAAAATAACGCAATGCCGCCAATCCGGTCATTTAAATGCTGCCGCACCAAACGGATCAAATCTTCAGGGGGTAGTATGGATAGGAGCGTTGATTCCTGGTAAATTTTCTTTTGTCCATCTTTAATGGCCCAGCTGCGGATTTGGATTTGATCCCAGGCCTGCTTGACTTCCTTGTAATCCCATAAATGCCTGGAAAGGATGGTGGGGCACACCTGTTTGGATTTACGGATATCAATCCGTTCCAGCTCCCGATCTGTATGGTCGCTTGCAACACCGACGTAAATTCTGCCTTCATCGACAAGCAAAAAAAACTCAACCTCTCCGGACGTTTCCCGGCCTTCGACCTGAATCGTATCTTTTTGAGTCAACCCCCAGGGGGGCTTGGGGTACAAAGTCGGTACTGAAGGAGGGGGTTCAACGCCCTCTTTGGCTAACTCTTCGATATGTTTACGAACAGCTGTTTGATCGCGTCCCGTATAACCACATAGAACGGCCCCTTTGACCTCATAGTCGATCTCTTTTTTGCCGGCTTTTTCTTCAACCTTAAAGTGAAATATCATCGCTATCAGCGCTCCTTTTTATCTTGCTTTTCTTTGTCCCACCGTCGAAGTTCTCTTCTAAGAATTTTGCCGGAGGATGTTTTGGGGAGCTCTATCAGAAACTCAATTTCTCTCGGATATTTATAGGGTGCAATTGTAGCTTTCACATGATCTTGAAGCGCTTTGGCCAATTCAGCAGAGGGCTTAAAATCGTCATGTAGGACAACCCAGGCTTTAACTTTTTCACCCATTTCCGGATCCATGACACCCGCCACGCCGGACTCCAGCACGGCCTCGTGTTCCTGCAGAGCTGTTTCAACATCAGCCGGTGAGATACGGTAGCCGTGACAGGTCATGATGTCGTCGGATCTGGCACCGTACCAGAAATAGCCATCTTCATCCATATGGGCCAGGTCTTTGGTGTCATACCAATTATTGGGTAGAGAGACTTCTTCCATTTGCTTGGGCATTTTAAAATATTCCGTAAAAAGACCCGGATGATCTCTTCGAATGGCAAGATGGCCCATTTCACCCGGCGGAAGCCGCTCGCCTTTATCGTTTACAATAGCGACCTCAATTCCCGGGAGCGGCTTTCCCATGGAGCCGATTTTTACCGGCAGCTGAGTTTGAGTCGTGCAGAATTCGTGGGCCTCGGTTTGTCCCATGCTGTCGATAATTTTGACGCCAAAACGCCGCATCCACTCGCGCCAGGTCTCGGCCAGCAGAGGTTCTCCTGAACTGAGGCAGTATTTCAAGGAGCGGGTATCGTATTTTTTCTCGGCATCTTTGACTGCCAGCATCATTCGATAAATCGTCGGTGTACCGGCAAATATGGTGATTTTATAATGTTGGATGAATTGATAGGCTCTTTCTGAATCAAAGCGTTCATCGGCATAGATGGCGGTGGCTACACCCCATCGGAAAGCAAATAAAAAGTTGTGTCCCAGGGCATACATCCAGGTCAGCGCGGTTGGACCACCGCAGATATCGCCTTTTTCTAATCCCATGGTAAACTTGCCGATGGGATCTCCGGCACCAATGATAAACCGATGACCGTGTACGACCCCTTTAGGCGCTCCTGTGGTTCCGGAGGTATACAGGAAAAATGAGGGATCATCTTTATGGGTTTCCACATGTGGAAGGGATGCGGCGTCCTCTTTCAGTAGATCGGCGTAAGAAATCTGATCACCTTGAGTATCACCGATGACAATGACGTGCTTGAGGGTCTTACACTTGGGGCGTATGTTTTCGATGGCCTCGATATAGCTGCTGGTCGTAACAACGGCCACAGCCTCGCTGTTGTTGATGATATGCTCCAGTTCATATTCTCTCAGCATCGTGCTGGTCGGGATGGGGACGGCCCCGATTTTCTGTCCACCGAGAAATGAAACCATGTATTCAGGCTGGTTGGGGGTCCGGATGAGATACGTATCACCTTTGGATATACCGAGTCGATGCATGGCATGGGCAAAACGATCGGTCATATCTTTTAGATCCTGGTAGGTGATTTGCTGATCTTTGTAATAGATCGCAACCTCCTGTCCACGGCCATGTTGTGCCCAATAGTCAACCAGGAGCCTGGCCATATTCAATTCTTCAGGAATCTCTAAACGAAAAAATCCTTTCGAATCCATTCGTTGAAAGGTCTCGTCCATTTTATCGGGCTTCATTTGATTTCCCCTTCATCTATTTTTTTTTCCTGGGTTTCAATTTTTTCGGCGATGGTCTTCTCGGTGTTTTCAAGATGATTTATCAACGCGTCAAAGGCTTTTTGAGGATTTCTGTCTTTAAGACCGGAAAAAATAGCACGATGCTCTTCAATAACCTGTTTCATGCGGGAGGCATCTTCGACGGCTCGAATGCCCATGAGGTGCATTTGATCCCTTAGATTGTCGAGGATCGATTCGATTTGTTGGTTTCCGATCTTGGAGGCCAAATAAAGGTGAAATTGCTTATCGTATTCAATGAATGCCAGCCTTTCCGTCTTGGCAAACATCTTTTCCTGGTGGTTGATATTTCCATTGATCTCTTTTATGTGTGCGTCCGTGAGCCGGGAGGCTATTTTTTTGATGATATAGCCTTCGATAATTCTCCGAATTTCAAAGACTTCTCGAACCTGCTGTGTCGTAAACCTGAAAATTTCAACGCCTTTTCCCGGAACAAA
>JASFTL010000269.1:0-5868 GCA_050053555.1 Desulfobacterales bacterium | reverse complement strand
TAACACTGCCCAGAAGCCACACTTCGTCAAATTCTAATTCTTTCTCATTTTCATCCAATACCTGCCGGGTGAATTTGTCACGGCCCTGGATCTCGTATGCAAAATCATAAAAACCATGACCGGCCACGCGTGCCTGCCAGGATTCGGAGAATTTGGCATCCAGCTCGAGCACCGTTTTAGCCCGCAAACGCGATAATCCATGCCAATCGGTATCCGTGCCTTCAGCTTGGTGGTGATACAGATTGTATGATGACCCCAGCTTGAAATATCCGTCAAGGCTTAGAAAGTCCGGCAGGTACTCTTTTTCAGAAACAGGCGCCCGGGCTTCGGTGCTGTCTTCATCGAATCCTTCTAAAATTTCTTCCTCCTCCATTTCTTCTTTATTTTGTTTGCCTGGAGCCTCGTCTTCAAATCCTTCCAAAACCTCCTGAAGTTCTTCATCGGATGCTTGATTATCTTCAAACCCGCTTAAGATATGCTCAAGCTCGGCCTCCTCCTGCGCATAGACCCCCCCGGTCATTTGACAAAAGATGAAAATTGACAAAAGAATTAAAATAAATACAATATTTCTGTCAGCGCCCATTATTCAATTCATATCCCGAACACCTGACACCCGAAACCTGACACCCAATTAAAGCCCTTTTTCCATTCTGCGCACCGTAAACATCCCATAATCAAGCTTCTGATTAAACTTGACGTTGTCAAACTTCAAAATCGTTTTATGGGCCAGCTTTTTCCCTTTTTTCTTGGTGACATGCGTCTCTGTGGCCACCCAAATTCCGTCAATCAGCTCCAGGCGTTTAACATCGACGTATTTCAGATATCCGCCGTCCTTTACCCAGTTGACGGCGCGGATGACAAAAAAGTTATCCTGGCGCACAATGAGAAGGGATTTTTTGTAACCGGTTTCCTCGATCACTTTTTTGGTGCGGGGAATTGATTCGATCAACCAGGTTTTAACGCCTTTGACATCCATCTCTTTTTTAAGTGTAAAATCGTAGTCCGCCAGATTGCGATCGGTCATATCCGAGTAATTCAGATCCGAACCCATAAAGCTGCCGCTTTTGTCGCTGCTGGCAATCCGTTTGGTTTTACGTAAAGCCGGTAGATACAACCATTGATCATCATCTTTATCGGCGTCGTCATAATCATAGGTGAGGAATGCAGTATCCTTGACATCTGCCGGATGCTGAAAGAACATCAGTCTCAGTTCATCTGCGCCTTTGTCTTTGCTAAAGGTTGCAATCTTGCGAAGGCGCTGGTTGCCGTGTTTATCGATCAGAATCATTACCATATCGGTGGTCTGGTTGTCGCCATCATCCCTGGCATCAACCTTTTCCATAATCTCCCGTGCCCGGGGATCGTCGGCCAATGCATCGGCAAACGGCCACAGCCATATAAAGACCGGTAGAATGAATATCATGAGAGATGCGATATGAGTTGATTTCATTTTATTCCTCCGTACTTATGTTGTTACATGTATTTTGCACGAGTATGAGGTCGATTAACAAGAACCATCAGCGCCGGCGCCACCAGATAGTCGGCTGCCAGCGCCATGAGAATAGTAAACGCCGTCAAGACCCCAAAAGCAAAAAGATTATTCATGCTTGCAAATACAAAGATAAAGAATCCGATAGAAAGAACGATGGTGGTGACCAGCATCGCCCGGCCGGTGGTGTGCAGGGTTTCATAAACGGCCTGTTTGGGTTCGCCGCTCTGCTCGTAATAGCGGCGAAAGTTATGCATAAAATGAATCGTATCGTCCACGGCAAGCCCGATGGCAATGCTGGCCACCATCATGGTGAAAAGGTCCATCTTGATGGGGGTAGCGCCGATGACCCCGATCATGAGCAGAATGGGGGCCAGGTTGGGTATCATGCTCAGCAAACCGATCCGGACCCGCCCGATCAGAATGATCATGAGTGCCGTGATTACAATTAAAGCGATGACATAGCTGCGGGCCATACTGATGATGGCATTGTTTACGGTTTGTGAAAGCAAGGCCATCATGCCGGTGAGGGTGATGGTGGCCTCGGGAAAATTCTCATCAAAATAGCTGCTGACGGTGTCGATAAACCGGTTGTATTTCACGGCGTCTTTGAAGGGGCCTTTGATCGACAAGCGGGCTTTGGAAAACTGGCTGTCGACCACATCTTCAAGATCGTCGGAACCGCTGTTTTCAAAAAGCAAAAACTCCTGGGCGATCAAATCCCTGTTTTGCGGAATCGTATAGTAAGCAGAACGGTTTTCGTTGAGAGCTTGATTGATTTCTTTAAGAATCGTAGCCAAAGACCATGCCTTGCCGACAAACAAATCCTCTAATTGCATCGATTCAACATATGCAGCGGCTTTATCGATACGGTTCAAAATGGCCGGATTGTACAGTTCGTTTTCGTTGCCGGCATCGATAATGACTTCAAGATTGAGGCTGCCGCGCAGCTCGTGATCGATTTTTTCAGTCGCCTGACGAATCTCGCTTTTTTCAGGAAACCACCCCAGCACATCGTGGGAAAAGCGGATTTGCAGAGCAGCCAAAATCGACAGGCCCACAACCAGGAAACTGACGATCAGAATTGGAATCGGATAAGAGGTCGAAAAATGACTGATACCGCTCAGGAAACGGTCCATTAACGTATTTTTGAATTGCCGGCTATTTGACCTTTCAGCGCGAACGCGCACCAGAGCTAAAACAGCGGGCAGCAGCACGAGGGTATTGATAAAGGTGAGCAAGACACCGATACCGGCGAACATTCCCAAGTCAGCAATCGGAGCAATCTCAGAGGTTGAAAAGGACATCAAGCCGCTGGCTGTTGTCACATTGGTCATCACCACGGCAAGACCGGAGTGTCCAAGGGCATAGGCAATGGCTTCTTCCTTATCATTGGTTTGCTGAAGCCGCTGATAAAATATCGCCAGAATATGAACCGAGGTGCCTACGCCGACGGCCAAAAGAAAGGAGGGCAGGATTTGAGTGGGAACCTTGATGGCCACCTCGGCCAGCGCCATGATGCCAATAGTGGAAAGCAGCGACAGGACAACAATGACCAGCGGCAGGAAAATCCCGGAAATCCGGCGGAACATGACATACAGCATGATGGCCACGGCGACAACGGCCAACACAATGAATTTGCGCAAATCATTCATCATGCTGCGCTTGAGAAAATCGGTGACGGCTGGAGATCCGGCCATGTAGATTTGGAAATCTGAGGTCTGGTATTTTTCGACAACCCGTCGAGCGGCCTGGACGACCTCGCTGTTTTCCTTGTCCGTCAGATAAACTGCTTTGACCGCTGCTGTGGTTTGCTCAGCGGCAGTCTCTTCAGTTTCCTCCTCGAATCCTTCCAGAATATCGACATCCTGTCCGAGGCCGGAGTGGCTGTGGGTTTTGATAATTATGGTGGTGAAAGTGGCGTCTTCAGAAATCAGCAAATTTTTATACAACGGATTTGACAGCACGCGCTTTTTGAGGGCTGCCATCTCGCTTTGGTTTTGAGGCCAATGCTCCAGCAAATCTTCGACAATCAGTTCGTCGGCTTCACCACGGGTGTTGCGCGCGTTGAATAGGCTGGTGATATCATCAATATAAGGAACATTTTCTTCGAGTTCCTCATGAAGTCTTTGAAGCGTTTCCAGGAATTTTTGACTAAAAATGTTTTCAGATTGAATTGCGATAATAATTACCTCATCGCGGCCAAACTGATCACGAAAATTGTTATACGCCACCAGTGCGGGGTCGTCGGTATGCAAAAATCCTTCGGTAGAGGTATCGATGCTAATTTTAGGAATCTGTGAGACCATAGCCGCGCTCAGCACCAGCATGATAACGATGGTTTTGATGCGATGGCGGTAAATGACACGCGCGTATGTTTCGAACCAGGCCTCGATTCGATTTCTGAAATTTTTCATATTCGGCCTCCGACTGTTCGCGTGGAGATTCATTACCTCTTAACGGCGTTTAAAATGAGTTTTTCGATTTCTGTGGCTACCTCGCCGCTGACGTTCGTATTTAAGTTTTGAAAGCCGGCCACCATAGGGGCAAATTTGGCCCTGATCGGAGAGGTCATTTTGATAAATACAATCGTACCGATGATCATCAGGTGCACAATTATCGGTGACGTCTCTACAAATACGTTGGCCTTTATGCCATCCTCGAGTATCTCTGTCAGAAGACCAAGGATGCGCGCAAGATCTTGCGACACCATTTCGGGAAAATGCTTTCCACCGGATGCTTGCTCCCGAAGCATGATGGCCGCCAGCTCCGGCTGCTGATCGACAATGTCGGCAACTGTTTGAATAAATCGCCTCATTTTGGCTTCAGGTGATTGGGCGGCCATAAGCTTACGATTGAGTTTTTCGACGGCATGGCCAAACAAATGATGAACGACCTGCGCATAGAGCGCCTGCTTGCCACCGATATGATAGTAGAGGGTTGCCTTGTTTACGCCCGCGCTTCTCGCGATTTCGTCAACCCGGGCCCCGGCAAAACCGGCCTCGGAAAATTGCTTTATGGCGGCTTTTATTATGCGATCAACCGTTTGGCTGCGCCGGTCTTCCTTTGTTAAAAGCTGCATATGATACTCCTTTCGCCAATGATAAAAGCGAAAAATTATACTAACCAGTTAGTTTAACTATTTAGTTAATTAATTTAATTCAAGCTGTCAAGTGTTTATTTCGATAATCGGTCAGCAAGTTTGGAGGGGTAAACTAGAGTCGGTATTGCTAAGCAAGGCTGCTATAAGGGTAAGCAACTAAAATGCGAAGGGATATTGCCATAAATACAAAAATCTTCAAATAAACGGGTGCGGTTGAATTCACCAATATATCGATTTTATTGTATTTATTTTTTTATCTTTGAAATACGGCCAATTTTAAATCTAGCGTCTCAATTCTTTAACGCCGGGCTGATCTAAAACCTGCTCACGAATATAAACGTAGATTGCCAGCGGCAGACAGGTCAGTGCCATCACAGCCAGTGCCGCCTTGCCCCAAACATTTTTGATCAGAGCCTTGGCAATTATTCCGCCCGGACCGACATAAGCCGGCTGAATAAAAATGAAGATCATGATGAGAAATATTAAACATATTCCCAGAAATCTGTTTTGATTCACGATGCCCCCCGAACAGTATGAAATTTCAGCCACCATGACGAGCAAAATCCATACCATCGGCGGAAAGATTTTTTTATAAATGATTACAAGAAGATAGATTGAATATGAAATTTGGCGCGATGCAAAGTTACAAATTTTGTCAGAAGCAGGCGCAAAGATTGGCAGCGAAAAGCGGAAATGGTAAACCAAAATACAACTAATTGGAGATACAGTTCAATCGAAAAAACCGGAATTTTGTGATCTGTCACGGAGGTTACCGGCTTTCAATTCAGCGATTTACACAATATTAATAATTTGCGAATAGCGTGAGCTAATCTTAATCATTGAACGATTGCAAAGCGATCCATAACTTCTCTTGCTTGCGCTAATAAGTTTCCCTTGAAGCGAAGCTCCAAGGCTGCATCGAGCATATTCACGCTTAGCATCCTTTTTGTTCGGGTGAGTTGAAAGATGGCCGCTAAAGCCCAATCCTGAGATTTGACTTTTTGGGCTTTGAAGTCGATTTCGTAAATCTCTGCCTTCGTGGACGGTAGCCCTACACCGGCAGCTTTAAGAACCAACGTCTCTAGCGTTAATTCGGCAAATATTTTTTTGCGCCGATTGACACCTTCCTGCCCCAGAGCAATTATTGTCGATGGTTTATCGATACCGGTGTATCCGATATCTTCTTTGGATAAGATTAGTTCGCTGACTGAATGTCCGCGCATGACCGTAATTGGATAGTCGTTCTTCTGAGTTGCATGCAGTCCGGCCGTAGCAC
>JASFTL010000268.1:0-5892 GCA_050053555.1 Desulfobacterales bacterium | reverse complement strand
ATTTTAACATAATCCAGCCATGCAACCGCTTCAGCCAATGCTTCCGATGGTGAAAGTGCTTTATGCGCCATTAACGGTTCGGCCACCTGTCGTCCAATAGGCAGCACCGGATTTAGAGACGTCATGGGTTCCTGAAAGATCACCGAGATATCCCGACCTCGAATTTGGCGCAATCCTTCGGCATCCAAGCACAGCAAATCCTGGTCTTCAAACCGGATACGGCCGCCTTCAATTCGGCCCGGCGGAGACGGAACCAGACCTAAAATGCTTAACGCCGTGACGCTTTTGCCGCAACCGGATTCGCCTACCAGCCCCAGGGTCTCGCCGGCCGCCAGATCAAAGCTGACCCCATCCACCGCCCGGATGATACCTTCGGGAAGGTGGAAGCTCACCCTGAGCTCTTCAATGTCCAGTAGTTTATCATTCATATTTCAGCTTTTCTTTAGGCAAATTCCCCATTTTTGGGTTCAGGTGTCAGTGTTCAGGTGTCAGGACTACGAACCTAATGACCCTATGACAATCAGTTTCCGTACGCTGTCATCTTTTGCTGACACCTGACATCTGAAACCTACGGCCCTTCTTTATAGCTGATATCGGTTACGCAGCCACGATATCATTCTATTAGGCAGACGGTCGGTACAAATAATGAAGGGCCGTCAAGGCATAAATCTTGGCGGTTTCAATCAATTGTTCCAGGTCGACCCATTCGTCGATTTGATGAGGAATCTGACGATCTCCTGCGCCCATGGTTACAATGGGTATGTTTTTCAGGGCCCACAGATAGGTCCCATCGGTTGCGCCCGGCACGCCTGCGTAAACAGGTTTTTTGCCGGTGATCGATCGGGTGGCCCAATCGGCAGCTTTAACAACCGGTTCAATAGGGTCGGTCAGCGTACAGGGCCTGTCGGTTAAAATATCGACGCGCACGGCAAGATCACGGTCTCGTTGCAAATCCAGCAGCTCGTCATACTGTATGTAATTTTCGCGGACCCTTTTTTCGACATTTTGTGCCAGCATCTTCAGATCTTTAATGATTCTTTTATGAGATTGCTGGGGTGTGGTGCGGACATCCACCTGCACTTTGGCCTCCCGGGGCATAACGTTGAGTTGGGAGGCACCGCTTACAGGCGCCTGGACCACTGTTGGTGTGAAACTGGGCCAGCCTAAGTATGCATCACATCCGACTGTGGTTACAGCCTCTTTTTCCAACACATGCAGGGCATCGATGAGCCGAGCGATCGCCGGTGCACAGTTAAGACCGGAAAGCGGCATGGCGCCGTGGCTCATGCGGCCGGTGATCCAATAACTGGCACGAATCGCACCTTTTTGGGCAGTACAGATCAAACCATCTTGCGGCTCGCAAATCACAGCCGCCGTTATCTTATCGGCATGACCTCTTTTGATAAAATCCCTGACCCCAAGCATCTGGTCTTCCTCGTCGCACAGCACACCACCGATTACCGAACCGCAAAGGTCAACCGCGGTGGATTTTAATGCTTTCATCGCGATCATCATGGCGGCCAGGTTGCCCTTGGTATCATTGGTTCCGCGGCCATACATTCGGCGGCCGACGATTTCTGCGCCGAAAGGATCATGTTGCCAGGCCGACACATCCCCCGGGGTGACGACATCGGTATGGCCTTCAAACATCAGGGTACGCTTTTGCGATCCGGCCGGCCAGCTGACGATGATATTTGGACGATCCGGTGCGACTTGATCGACCTGAACCTCAAACCCCTGTGATCGGGCCCAGTCTGCAATCCTTTCAGCCACAGCCTGTTCACTAGTACCGGCTGCCGGATCCCATACTGAATTGATGCGAACCAAATCTACTGTCAGGTCAATCAATTCACCCGGATCGATTTGGCTTAAAACTTTTTCAATTATTTCTGAAGAAATCATTTTTATTTGATGCTGTGTTTTTCTTAATTCAATTGAGTGTTTTCTTTTGACTGACGGTAAATATTGATAACTTATAGTATATGTTGTTTTCAATCTGGAGATGAGTAATTTTTTTGATGGGCTAGGCCGCACAAAGGCTTTCGATCGAGGCGTACTTAAAGTACGTCGAGGTCGTAAGCCTGCGGAGAACAACGCCCATCGGAAAAAGGGCCGTTTCCAGATTGAAAACTATCTTATGCGGACCATCCTGGGATCCAGCATGTCCCTGAGCCCATCACCCAACAGATTAAACCCCAGTACCGCCCAGGCAATAGCCAATCCGGGAAAGACGGCCATCGACGGCGTGTGTGACATGAAGGTTTGGGCCTCATTCAGCATTCGACCCCATGAAGCTGTTGGCGGTTGAGTGCCCAGTCCCAAATAGCTGAGACCGGCTTCGGCCAGGATGGCCACAGCAAATTGAATCGTGCCCTGGATTAACAGCGGAGAGAGAATATTGGGCAGCACATGGCGCCAGGTGATGGCCCATTCACTAGCACCGCTGGCACGGGCCGCCAGTATAAATTCGCGCCCCCAGATCGTCATGGCCACAGCCCGGGTTAGGCGGGCGAACACCGGAATGTAAAAAATGCCGATGGCCAGCATGGCATTGATCATTGATGGACCCAGGATAGAGGTGATCAGGATGGCGGTCAACACTGCCGGGAAACCGAATAACAGATCCGAAAATCGCATGATGGTTTCATCGACCCATTTGCCGAAATAAGCCGCCGCCAGTCCCAGCATGACACCGATGCTTAAGCCGATGGCAACCGTCATCAGTCCGATGATGATCGAATTGACCGCACCGGTCATCACCCGGGACAGGGTGTCGCGGCCATACTGGTCGGTTCCAAGCGGATGTGCCCATGAGGGACTCTGAAGGCGTTCCCGGGCGTTCATTTTGTTGGCATCATATGGCGTCCATACAAGACTGAGCACTGCTGCAAGAACGACAACAGCCGACAGGATGAATCCGACGGTGAAGTTCAGATTGCTGAAAAATGGTTTCATCTAAATTTGCTCCCCTATTCCAATTGAATTCTCGGATCAACATAGGCGTAAGCGAGGTCGACAATAAAGTTCACCACCACCACGGCCGCGGCCATAAATAACACCACGTCCCGCACCACCGGCAGATCGCGTTGCCCGATGGCGTTGAAAACAAGGCGGCCGAGACCCGGCAGATAGTAAACGTTTTCGATGATGATCGCACCGGCCAGCAGCTGCCCCAATTGCAGTCCCATGACGGTTAACACCGGGATTAGCGCATTCCGCAGGGCGTGAGTATAGATGACGGTGTGCTCCCTTAACCCTTTGGCCCTGGCGGTGCGGACATAATCCTCCCGAAGAACTTCGAGCATGGATGCGCGCGTCAAGCGCGTTAGAATCGATGCCCGGATAACACCCAGTGCAAAAGCTGGC
Source organism: Desulfobacterales bacterium (assembly GCA_050053555.1). Taxonomy (GTDB): domain Bacteria; phylum Desulfobacterota; class Desulfobacteria; order Desulfobacterales; family JAHEIW01; genus JAHEIW01. The sequence continues at coordinate 2,526 of JASFTL010000268.1, read as the reverse complement.
AGCAGAAGTGACTTGAGCGAGCCCCAAATGTCTGCCGTCCATCCGGGAAAACCGCCGGCGGAAAACCATCCCAGCTCTACTGAAAGTAACAAAATCAACAGAATCCCCAGCCAGAATTCCGGCGTAGCCAATCCTAGCTGGGTTAAAAACATCACCGATACATCGGCTGGACGATTTTGATGACGGGCGGCATAGATTCCCAGCGGAAGGGAGATAATAACGGCAAATACCATTGCCAGCAGGGCCATGGGGCCGGTCACGGCCAGCCGGCTGACAATTAATTCATAGACCGGCAGGTCGTAGTTGAGCGAACGGCTGCCCTTGCCGGTGATCAGATTGGTCAACCAGTCGAGGTACTGGGCCCAAAAGGGCTGATCCAGGCCGAGTTCGGCTCTCAGATTGGCCAGGGTTTCCGGGGTGGCATTGATACCCAGCATGATCTGGGCCGGGTCGCCGGGCAGTACGAAAAGCACAGAGAATACGGCAATGGAGACGAAGATAAGCAGAATAATGAGGGTGATCAGCTTTTTAATCAGGTAACGTGCCATGAGCTTTAAGCCAGACGGTGGTTTTTACTACCCGCCGTCCGGTTGAATTTAGGTAGTGTCCAATCAGAAATGAGAAATTTTTTCCAAGGTCAAGGAAGACGAAGATTTTAACCGGAGGCATACATTTTAGTATTTCGAGGATTAAAATCTGAGTCTGACACAGAGATTGGGAAAAATAGCCATTTATGAATGGACACTCTTATTGCTTTATCCAGACTTCCGTACAATCCAGAGCGATGGTCGGGTAGTTCTCCCACCAGTTCATCACCTCGGCCTTCATCACAGGCAGGCTGGGCGCCGAGAACAGGTAGCCGTTGACGGCATCTTCAGTGATAATTTCCTGGCAGCGACCGAACCATTTGGCTTTTTCTTCTTCATTGGGCGCCCTGAGGGCCTTGGCATAGACATCGCGGAACTCCTGGGAATCGTACTGGAAATAATAATCCGGCTTGGCATAGATGCCGATATCCCAGGCTTCTACATGTCCGATCATGGTCAGATCATAGTCTTTTTGTTTGAAGATCCGATCCAGCCAGTAACCCCATTCGACCACCTCGATCTTGAGTTTAATTCCCACCTGGCCGAGCATATCGGCAATGACCTCACCGGCTCTGCGGGAATAAGAATAAATCGCCGGCAGCTTGATGGTGGCCTCGAACCCGTCGGGATACCCGGCCTCGGCCAGCAGTGCTTTGGCTTTTTGGGGATTATAGGCAAACCGGGCGGTCAAATCTTTGTAATAGGGTGTTGAGGGCGACCAGTGGGAGCCAATGGGCGTTCCGTAGCCGAACATCACAAGATCGATGACGATCTGCCGATCGATGGCATAGGCCATGGCCTGGCGGACCTGCTTGTTATCAAAGGGTTTTTGCTTATTGTTGGTGGACATGATGACCTCGCCGGTGGTAGTGCCGGCAAATACTTTGAAGCGCTTATCCTTGGCCATTTCGGCGGCCTGCTCTGGAGCGGCGATATAGCCGATCACATCGATGTCACCGGCTTTGAGCGCAGCGATCTGGGCGCTGGCATCACCGATAAACTTGAAGGTGACCTTGTCCAGGTAGGGCAGGGCGGGATTCCAGTATTTTTCGTTGCGTGCCATTTCCACCCGATCCCCGCGTACCCAGCTGACGAACTTGAAGGGGCCGGTGCCCACCGGCTCACTGACGGCATTTTCATAGCCTTTCATGGGCAGCATGACGGCATCGCCTTCAGCCATGTGGGCGACAAAAAGAGCATCGACATCCTTCAGGGTCACCACCAGCGTGTAGTCTCCGGGTGTTTGGATTTTGTCGATGCCGCGGAAGAACTCCGGATGTGCGTTCTTGGTCGTCTTTGCGGCGTTGCGCTCCAGATTCCATTTGGCCACCGCGGCGTTGAAAGGTTCTCCGTTATGAAAGATCACGCTCCTGCGCAAACGAAAGGTATAGATCTTGCCGTCCGGGGACACCGTCCAAGCGGTCGCCAGACCGGGCACAAACTCTCCGCTGCGGTTCACCTTAACTAGACCCTCATAGATATTAGCAAATACCACTCGGTCGATTGCTGCTGCCGTATTGGCGGTTGGATCCAGTCCCGGCGGTTCGGCTGGCTGGCAGACGACCAGACTGCCGCCCCTTTGCGGCGCTTTAGCGATAACCCACTGAGCTGGAGCAATCAATGCCAACACGATCAACGTCATGAACAATTTTCTCATCACACTTTCTCCTTTTAGCTATAATATTCAAACAACATCAGCATCGCCTAATAAAGACAAACATGGATTCATGCGGTACAGATCATACGTCTGAAGAATTATTTTATAGCGGTCCTATTGTCGGTCATCCAGGTCACAGAATGCCGGTATACCGCCATTACTCGTGGCCGTCAGGATTGCTTTGATAATGGCTCTGGACATGCAGTTTGCGGCTGTGTGACCGATGTTATTGATGGCCTGCGCCTGCGGTGCACTGAAAATTCCTGGATGTTCCGGCAATTG